>CALINF010000179.1 GCA_938045215.1 uncultured Halieaceae bacterium
ATCAAAGTCCAGCAGTACTGCTCTACTGATCACTGGCGTATTCACCGTATCGCGCAACTGTGACAAAGCCGCCACCGGATGAATCATACCCAACGCGCTAACACGCTCCTCAAACATACAGTGCCAGCGCAGGTAGGTAGCGCAGTCCTGATCCTGATCGAATTTCGCTGAAATACTCGCCGCCTGTACAGGTACCTGCCAGCGGTAGAGATGGCTATAGGCATGCATGGCCTGCTCGGCCGCCGCACCTCCTTGCAACAGCGAATAGTCGCTGTGCTGACTCTGGTCCTGGGCGATTACCTGCAGCCAGATTTCCCGGGCGGCAATATCATCCAGCAAGGCCCGTCTCTCCACCTGCCCTTTGGTGCGCAAATCGCGCCACTGTTGCAACAACCATTGCTCAAGTGGCATTACAGAGGCTGCCGGCCAGTGACGATGCTCTTCAGCTGCCTGTGACCTGTCCCACTCAGCCTTCACTTGCCTGGCAAGGCGAAAATTAGGCGTTAACACCAGATCGCCTGTCGCCAGATAAGGTGCAAGAGGTTCGATGTTGTAAAAACCGGGGTTCACTGGAGGAACAATCCTTATTGCCAAGCAGCTGGCCGCGGGTGTGCTACACAAACCGGGAGTGCTGCTATACACTGTCGCGCCGCCTATGGGGGACTTTCAGGCACGACATCAATCAGCGTCACTTTATCAGGTATATCGGGTAACGAACATGAGCAGTAACGAAGTACATAACGTCAACGTCGCCGCGCAGGACGTGTTGATTACACCGGAGCAATTGAAACAGGAATTGCCTTTGACTGAGCATGCGTTAAATACCGTTACGCACAGTCGCGACGTTATCCGCAACATTCTCGATCGCAAGGACCACCGGGTATTTGTAGTGGTAGGCCCCTGCTCCATCCACGATACAAAAGCGGCAATGGATTACGCTCGCCGCCTGAAGGCTCTCGCGGACGAACTGGACGACACGCTGTACATTGTGATGCGCGTGTACTTTGAAAAACCCCGCACGACAGTTGGCTGGAAAGGGTTGATCAACGACCCCTACCTGGATGACTCCTTCAAGTTGGAGGACGGCCTCCACATCGGCCGCCAACTGTTGCTGGACGTGCTTGAGCTCGGTTTGCCGACCTCAACGGAAGCACTCGACCCAATATCACCACAATACCTGCAGGACCTGATCAGCTGGAGCGCTATCGGTGCACGTACCACCGAATCACAAACACACCGTGAGATGGCTAGCGGCCTATCCTCCCCAGTTGGCTTCAAGAACGGTACCGACGGCGGGTTGACTGTAGCGACCAACGCATTGAATTCTGTCGCCAACCCGCATCGCTTCCTGGGCATTAACGGCCAGGGACAAGTGTCGTTGTTTACAACCAGGGGCAACCCGTACGGACATATTGTGCTGCGCGGCGGCAGCGCTGGGCCCAACTATGATTCCGTGCATATCGCCCTGTGTGAGCAGGCTCTGTCGAAGGCCGGCGTACCTGACAATATTATGGTGGATTGCAGCCACGCCAACTCCAGTAAACAACCGGAACTGCAGCCCCTGGTGGTGGAAAACGTGGCAAACCAGATTCTTGAAGGCAATCAATCTATCGTCGGGTTGATGATTGAAAGTCACCTGCATGCAGGCAATCAATCTATCCCGGCGAAGCTGGAAGACCTGAAATATGGTGTTTCAATTACCGACGGCTGTATCGATTGGGAAACTACAGAGTCATGCTTGCGCGCGATGCGGGAAAAATTGCGAAACGTACTGCCTGCAAGGCTCGGTTGATATCACTCCCTGGCGTGCCAGCGCCAGTGAGTGGTCTGCGAACAACCTGATTGCAACCGGGGCAGATTTTACGAGGCTAGTAGTAGGCGTTAGTTGTATCGCTGTGATCGGTCATGTCACGCACGCCTGCCAATTGCGGCAGCTGCTCCAGTAGCGTTTTCTCAACGCCATCCTTGAGTGTCATATCCACTGCGCTACACCCCTGGCAACCACCACCAAAACGCAAAACCGCGTATGAATCTTCAGTGACCTCTACCAGGCTTACCTCGCCGCCGTGCGCTGCCAACGCCGGATTCACCTCGTTGTACAATACATAGTTGATACGATCTTCAAGGGGACTGCTCTCGTCGACCCTGGGCATCTTGGCATTAGGGGCCTTGATGGTGAGTTGTCCACCCATGCGATCCTTGGAGTAATCAACCAATGCGTCCTCCAGAAATGGCAGGCTGCGGGCGTCAAAGTAGGCCGTGAGCGCCTCAAACTTGCGCTCTTCATCGTCTTCTTGCAAATCACCCTCACGACAGTACGCAATGCAGGTCTCGGCTCTGGGTGTGCCTGGCTGGTTGATAAACACCCTCACACCCAGTACATCCTCCTGCTTGGACAGCAATTCAGCCAGATAACCCTGGGCTGATTCGGTGATGGTAATCATAAATGCATCCATTCTGAGTAATTTACTCAGGTATTCTAGCAAAGCCAGACTGCAAAACGCGAGAGGTCTTTGAAAATACACGGGATTCAGTGCCTGAATCTGGTAATATACTGCGCGCAGCTGGGTCACGATTCTTGCCAAATACCTGTCATCAAGCAGCTATCGGCTGGCCAGCAGCTGTTTGACTCATTTGAGCCCGATTAAACCCGTATGAGATACCCGCAGTCATGACCGCTCCAAGCAAAGCCACCACCGCCCTGCACGATGCACTCGCCAAGCGAATTTTGATGATCGACGGCGCGATGGGCACCATGATTCAGCAGCGGGGACTTGAAGAAGCCGATTACCGGGGCGAGCGATTTGCCGACTTTCCTGGCGACTTAAAGGGTAACAATGACCTGTTGGTGCTGACGCGACCCGACGTCATCGGCGACATCCATCTGGCCTACTTACATGCCGGTGCTGATATTGTTTGCACCAATAGTTTTAATGCGACACCCGTGGCGCAGGATGACTACGGGCTCGGTGACATCATCGATGAAATCAATCTGGAGGCGGCCCGGGTTGCACGTGCTGCCGCCGATGCGGTATCGAGCGAAACACCCGATAAACCGCGCTTTGTTGCCGGTGTTCTGGGACCGACACCGCGCACGGCGTCGATTTCTCCGGATGTGAATGACCCCGGTGCACGAAACATCAGTTTCGATGAATTGGTTGATGGTTACGCAAAGGCCACGCGAGCACTCATTAAGGGTGGTGTTGACCTGCTTATGATCGAAACCATCTTCGATACACTTAACGCAAAGGCAGCGATTTTTGCAGTGCAAGGCGTTTTCGAAGAGGTGGGCATCACCCTGCCCCTGATGATCTCAGTGACATTTCCAGATGTCAGCGGCCGGGTGTTATCCGGACAGAGTCCCAAGGCATTCTGGAATGCCGTTGCCCATGCCAAACCCCTTATCGTGGGCAGCAATTGTGGCCGTCGCTTCAAGGAGATCCGCCCCTTCCTCGAAGAGCTATCCAACGCGGCCACCTGCTATTTCAGCGCCCACCTTAATGCGGGGCTGCCAAATGCATTTGGCGAATACGATGAAACACCAGACGATATGTATGAGGATTTTCGTGGCTTCTCGCAGCGCGGTTTCCTCAACCTGGCCGGTGGTTGCTGTGGCACCACACCAGATCATATTCGTGAAATTGCACGCGCCGTCGCTAATATGGAGCCGCGCAAGATCCCCTCTCCCGCCCCGGCCATGCGCCTGTCTGGTCTGGAGCCGTTTGAGATCAACGCCGACAGCCTTTTTGTCAATATTGGTGAACGCTGTAACGTTACCGGCTCAGCGCGCTTCAAGCGACTGGTGCTTGAGGGCGAGTATGAAGCTGCGCTGGATGTTGCCAGACGCCAGGTTGAAGATGGCGCACAGATTATCGATGTAAACATGGACGAAGGTATGCTCGATGCAGAGCACGCCATGGTCACGTTTCTTCAGCTCATCGCCTCAGAACCGGATATATCACGTGTGCCCATCATGGTGGATTCGTCCAAATGGGATGTCATTGAAGCAGGCCTGAAGTGTATCCAGGGCAAGGCGGTCGTAAACTCCATCAGTTTGAAATCTGGTGAGGAGGAATTCCTCGAACAGGCGCGCTTGTGTCAACGCTATGGCGCTGCTGTGGTTGTTATGGCATTCGACGAGGACGGTCAGGCGGATTCGATAGCCAGGCGCGAGGAAATCTGCAGACGCTGCTACGACCTACTGGTTAACACGGTTGGCTTCGATCCCTACGATATTATCTTCGACCCGAATATCTTCGCGGTTGCGACAGGTATTGAAGAACACAACAACTATGCGGTGGACTTCATCGAGGCCACCCGCTTTATCAAGCAGCATCTGCCTGGCGCGCTGGTTTCTGGTGGTGTCTCAAACGTGTCATTCTCTTTCCGTGGCAACGACGCTGTGCGCGAGGCAATACACTCGGTGTTTTTGTACCACGCCATCAAAGCAGGTATGGACATAGGCATTGTTAACGCCGGTCAGCTGGCAGTTTACGATGAGTTACCGGCGGATTTACGCGAGGCGGTAGAAGACGTCATTCTCAATCGCAGGGATGACGGCACCGAGCGCTTGCTCGATGTTGCAGACCGCTACCGCAGTACCGGCGCAGGCAGCGCGCGTGTCGAAGATCTTAGCTGGCGGGAGAAGCCTGTAGGTAAGCGACTGGAGCATGCTCTGGTCAAGGGAATCAACACCTACATAGTCGAGGATGCCGAAGAGGCGCGTCAGCATTTCGACCGGCCGATTCAGGTTATCGAAGGTCCATTGATGGACGGCATGAATGTCGTGGGCGATCTGTTTGGCGAGGGCAAGATGTTCCTGCCACAGGTGGTGAAGAGCGCTCGCGTCATGAAACAGGCAGTTGCTTATCTGCAGCCCTATATCGAAGAAGAGAAAACTGACGGCGCCAATACCAACGGCAAGATCCTGATGGCCACGGTCAAGGGTGACGTGCATGACATCGGCAAGAATATCGTTGGCGTGGTTTTGCAATGCAACAACTACGAGGTGATCGATTTAGGCGTGATGGTGCATTGCGACGAGATTCTCCGGGTTGCTCGCGAAGAAAACGTCGACATCATCGGTCTCAGTGGATTGATCACACCGTCACTCGATGAAATGGTACATGTTGCCAGTGAAATGCAGCGACTGGATTTTCAGGTACCACTGATGATTGGCGGTGCCACTACTTCAAAAGCGCACACGGCCGTGAAAATTGAGCCTAACTACCAGAATGACCTGGCAGTTTACGTGCCAGATGCCTCGCGCAGCGTCTCGGTGGCGACGCATTTGATGAGCGATGCCAAAGCCGGGTTTGTCAGCGAGCGACGCGACGAATACACCGTTGTGCGCGAGCGCGTGGCCAACCGTAAGCCAAGAGCCAAACGACTACCCTATGCTAGCGCAGCGGCCAACAAGACCGCTATCGATTGGAGTGACTATACGCCGCCTGTGCCAACGTTTACGGGTACGCGCGTGTATGACAACTTTCCGCTGTCTGAACTTGTCGACACCATAGACTGGACGCCCTTCTTCATCACCTGGGAACTCGCAGGTAAATTCCCGGCGATCCTCGATGACAACAAGGTAGGCCAGCATGCGCGCGAACTGTTCAACGACGCTCAGGCGATGCTCAAACGCATCGTCGATGAAAACTGGCTGACTGCTCGCGCTGTGGTGGGGTTCTGGCCTGCCGCTCGCTCAGGCGATGACGATATAACCGTGTACGAAGATGAGTCGCGCTCGACAGCGCTCGCCACTCTGCACCAGTTACGTCAACAAATGGAGAAAGCCAATGGTGAGGCCAACTGGAGCCTGGCAGATTACATTGCTCCAGAAGACGCTGGGGTCAATGATTATGTCGGTGGATTTTGCGTCACCACAGGTCACGGTGTCGACGAACGCGCTGCAGCCTATGAGGCCGAGCACGATGACTACAACAGCATCATGCTCAAAGCGCTGGCCGATCGCCTGGCAGAAGCCTTCGCCGAGCATCTGCATCGTCTGGTGCGCACGCAGCTTTGGGGCTACGCGCCTGATGAAGCGCTCGACAATACCGACCTGATTCGAGAACGCTACCAGGGCATTCGACCAGCCCCGGGCTATCCCGCCTGCCCGGACCACACCGAAAAGCGCACATTGTTTGAATTGCTCGATGCCAGCAACGCCACAGGGGTCACCCTCAGCGAGAGCTTCGCAATGTCACCGGCATCTTCCGTTAGCGGCTTCTACTACTCTCATCCGCAATCGCGCTACTTTGCCGTGGGTAAAATCGGTCGCGACCAACTGGAAGACATTGCCCGCCGCAAAGACGAATCCATCGAGACTATGGAACGCTGGCTCGCACCAAACCTGGAATAGGAATTCAGAGAATGGCAGATCAAGGCTGCACGCCGTCTGAGGAAAACGAAGACGAAAAAACCTCTATCAAGCCCTGGCAAGTTGTTGGCAGCGTTTTTGCCGCGGGTCTGGGTGTTCAGAGTAGTAAAAATCGCGAACGCGAC
>CALINF010000180.1 GCA_938045215.1 uncultured Halieaceae bacterium
CATCCTGAAAGACGGTCAGCCCTGGGATGCCAACATGGTGCTGGACGACGGTGGCGATCTGACTGCCATGCTGCACGAGAAGTATCCGGCTATGCTGGATCGCATTCACGGTATCACCGAGGAAACCACAACGGGCGTTCACCGCCTGCAGGAAATGCTCAAAGACGGCAGCCTGAAAGTGCCCGCGGTAAATGTTAACGATTCAGTAACCAAGTCAAAGAACGACAACAAGTACGGCTGTCGCCACAGCCTGAGTGATGCGATCAAACGTGGCACCGATCACCTGCTTGCCGGCAAGAAGGCCGTGGTTATTGGCTATGGTGACGTGGGCAAGGGTTCAGCTCAGTCGCTGCGCCAGGAAGGCATGATTGTACGCATCACAGAAATTGATCCCATCTGCGCAATGCAGGCCTGCATGGACGGCTTCGAAGTCGTTTCCACGTACATCGATGGCGTCAATGACGGCACTGCAGCATCGGTCAACCGTGAGCTGTTGCAAAACACCGACATGCTGGTCACAACTACCGGTAACTACAACGTCTGTGACGAGCACATGCTGAACGCGCTAAAGAGCGGCGCTGTAGTGTGTAATATCGGTCACTTCGACAACGAAATCGATACGGCCTATATGCGCAAAAACTGGGAGTGGGAAGAAGTGAAGCCGCAGGTACACACGGTCTATCGCGACCGCGCCAGCAACGACCACCTTATCCTGTTGTCTGAAGGCCGCCTGGTAAACCTGGGCAATGCAACTGGCCACCCGTCACGCATCATGGATGGCTCATTCGCCAACCAGGTGCTGGCGCAGATCTATCTTTATGAGCGCAAGTTCGCCAACCTGGAGGATGCACTCAAGCCGGGCGCACTGTCGGTAGAGGTTCTGCCCAAAAAGCTCGACGAAGAAGTTGCGGCACACATGGTCGCGGGCTTTGGTGGGGTTGTCACTCGACTGACAACAGTGCAGGCCGACTACATCAAAGTCAGTGTTGATGGCCCGTTCAAGCCCGACAGCTACAAGTACTAGGAACAGCTGATGTCAGGTCGCAAAGCCAGTATCTCATTCGAGTACTTTCCTCCAAAAACGGACGCCGGGAGTGAGAAATTGCTCACGGCGACCACACCCGCTTTGCGGGCGCTGGAGCCAGAGTTCTTTTCTGTCACCTATGGTGCAGGAGGCTCTACCCGGGATACCACACACGGTATCGTGAGCGCTCTGCGCGAGCAGGGTCTGACGGTAGCGCCGCATCTGAGTTTTGGTGGCGACGATGCAGCCACTATCGGCGCGCTGCTGGACGACTACAAGGCAATGGGAGTGGAGCGGTTGGTATGTCTGCGTGGCGACCTGCCCTCTGGCATGGGCGCGATGCGACCGGTATATGCAAATGAGCTGGTCCAATTTGTACGTGAGCGAACCGGCGATCACTTTCACATAGAGGTTGCCGCCTATCCCGAGATTCATCCACAGGCAGAGAGCTACTCCAGTGACATCGCGTTCCTGAAGGGAAAGTTCGATGCGGGTGCAGATCGCGCCATCACCCAGTATTTTTATAACGTCGAATCCTACTTCTATTTTCTGGATCGCTGCTCCGCTATCGGCATAGACAAACCGATCATTGCCGGCGTTATGCCGATTGTTAACTTCGCTAACCTGCAGCGCTTCTCGCGCAACTGCGGTGCGGAAATTCCTCGCTGGATCTGTCAGCGCGCGGAAGAACTGACCAGTGCAGAAGACTTGCACAAGTTCGGGGTAGATGTTGTCACACAGCTTTGTCAGACTCTGTTGGAAAGTGGTGCGCCCGGCATTCACTTCTACACTATGAATCAGGTTGATCCAACCCGAGAGATCTTTACCAACCTGGGACTGTAGTTACCAGCAGGAGTCCAATGCGCAAGCCGCGTATATACAGTAAACAGTCGCTCACATCCGGCGCAACGCTTGCTCTGGAAGAAGGCCAAAGTGTACACGTTGCCCGTGCACTACGAATGAAAACGGATGATCTACTGGTGCTATTTGATGGCCGCGGTAGCGAATGGCCCGCCCACATACGCCAGGTCGACAAGAAGGCCGTTACTGTGGAGTTGGGCGAGCGCAGCGAGCGCAACAGCGAATCGCCACTCCATATACATATTGGCATTGCCATTTCCAGGGGCGACCGTATGGACTGGATAATCCAGAAGGCCACCGAGCTGGGCGTGTCCGCTATCACACCACTGCGCTCGGAACGCTCCGAAGTCAAACTCAAAGGCGAGCGAGCGGAAAAAAAACTAAGACACTGGCAGCAAATCGCGATCAGCGCCTGTGAGCAAAGTGGACGCAATACGCTGCCTCAACTTGGCTCTTTAACGCAGCTGAGCGACTGGGCTGGCAACGTTGATGCCAAGACAAAGTATGTACTTCATCACCGGGCCAGCGCGACCGCAGAGATCAGCGAAACACCCTCGAGCATCGCTTTGCTTATCGGCCCCGAAGGCGGATTAACTGAAGCAGAGATAGCGAGCAGTGAACAGGCTGGCTTCACAGCTCTGGCACTAGGGCCGCGAGTGCTGCGCACCGAGACTGCGCCGCTGGCAGCAATCGCTATCTTGCAGGCGCGCTGGGGTGATATGGCTGAACAACTCTATACTCAACCCAATACATGACCCTGAGCAACGCTTGCGTGGTTCTGCCCCATTGCGTACCGTAACCGGTCAGCCGCGTAAGGAGCGAACTGAATGACGATCAAAATCGGCGTGGTCATGGATCCCATAGACCAGCTCAACTATAAAAAAGACAGTACTTTAGCGATGCTCTGGGCAGCGCAGGCCAAGGATTGGCAGCTGTTCTACATGGAGCAGAAGGATCTCTATCTGGATCAGGGTGTGGCAAGAGCCCGCATGGCGGAGCTAACGGTTTACCATGATCCCGACTGCTGGTTCAGCCTCGAACCGCACCAGCAGAAAGACCTTGCTGAGCTGGACGTAATCCTGATGCGCAAGGATCCGCCCTTCGACAACGAGTACATTTACTCGACGTATATTCTTGAAGCAGCAGAGCGGCTGGGTACGCTCATCGTGAATCGCTGCCAGAGCCTGCGCGACTGCAATGAGAAAGTATTCGCCACACAATATCCCCAGTGTTGCCCACCAGTGATGGTCAGTGCAGACAACGAGCGTTTGAAAGCGTTTTACACGCTACACGAGGATGTCATCTTCAAGCCGCTTGATGGTATGGGGGGGTCCTCTATCTTCAGGGTCAAGCCCGGGGACTCCAACCTCAGCGTAATTCTTGAAACATTGACCAACTTTGGAGAGCTCTCGATCATGGCCCAGCGCTACATTCCGCAGATCGTGGATGGGGACAAGCGCATACTAATGATTAATGGAGAAGCCGTGCCCTATTGTCTGGCTCGCGTACCAGCCAGCGGCGAGCTGCGTGGCAATCTGGCTGCTGGCGGAGAAGGCCGGGCGCAACCGCTTACTGAGCGTGATCAGTGGATAGCGGATCAGATAGGCCCCACGCTGGTCGAGAAGGGTTTGCTGTTTGTAGGTCTGGATATCATCGGTGACTTCCTGACGGAGATAAACGTCACCAGCCCAACCTGTATCCGTGAGATTGACGCAGGGTATGATCTCAATATCGGTGCACGTCTCATGGACTGTATCGAAGATACGCTGAAAGCAAGAAGCCACAGCTAGCGGTCCATGGGCTATCTCGTCACAGCGGGAGCAGACAACCAGCGGCTACGCTATGCGCTGGTAATTGCGCTGATTTTACACGCCATAGTACTGGCCAATATCAGCTTCAACATCTCAGGTTTTCAATACAATGCTCCGCAGATCGAAGTGACACTGGCCACACGACCCAGCACATCGGCAGCAGAAGATGCGCAGCTCATCGCACAGGCAAACCAGCGCGGTAGCGGCAACGAGGCCGAGCTGACAGCACTCAGTAGTGAGGTATTGGCGGCGTCCAGCGCTGCACCCTGGCCCTCTGAGCAGGAATCCAATGACTCAACTGACTCAGCCAACAGCAATGATCCGCTGGTTACAACCACTGCCCGAGCGCGCAGCCGCGCGCAGACCGAAGCAGAGCTGCAGCGCAAACGTGCACCGTTGGAAGGTATTAGTCCAGAGGTTGATGCTCTCTCCGAGCAGCTCGCCAGTCTTGAGGCCACGCTTGATGAGCAGACACAGGCATATTCCAACAGACCCAGGGTGCGCAGACTGACATCAGCTTCCGCGCGCCAGGCTGCAGATGCCGCCTATTTGCTGGACTGGCGCCAACGACTGGAAGCGGTCGGAAACACCTACTACCCGGAGGCGTCGCTGCGCTATGGCATCTATGGCGAACTGCGACTGCTTGTGATCATACGCAAGGATGGTTCGCTGGAGGATGTGAGCGTACTGTCTTCTTCCGGCTATGCCGTACTCGATGAAGCGGCTATCAAGATAGTGCGCCTGGCTGCGCCCTACGCGCCGTTCCCGCCTGAGCTCAGTGCCACCACAGACAAGCTTGAAATCATCCGCACATGGCAATTCCAGGAAAACCAGCTAAGCTCAGATTAGCGCTCGGTAACCAGAGTCCGGGCATACCGTGAATCCATTGCTGGGCTGATTACGACGCAAAACCATGTCACTCACTAGTGCCGCCAAACTCTCGAAAAGTGGTGATTGCCTGCGCGATCACTTCCTGCTTGCGATGCCAAGCCTGACAGAGGGGATTTTTTCGCACAGCATTACGTATATCTGTGAACACGGTGAAAGCGGTGCTATGGGCATCGTCATCAACCAGCCACTGGACCTCACAGTGGCGGAAATTTTTGAGCATCTGAAGATTAAAGCCGGGCCGGGATTCGAGGAAGAGCCGGTAATGGCAGGCGGTCCAGTTCAAATTGATCACGGCTTCGTGCTACACAAGGATTGCGCTACCGAATGGGAAGCGAGTATCCACGTTACGGACGAAATTACATTAACCACGTCTCGCGATGTCCTGCGAGCCATTGCTGCGGGTGATGGGCCCAAGGACAATTTGATTGCACTGGGCTACGCCGGGTGGACCGCGGGACAACTGGAGGAAGAGCTTGCTCAGAACAGCTGGCTGACCCTCCCGGCTGATAGCGACATTATATTTTCCATCCCCCACGAACAGCGACTCGGTGCCGCAGCAGCAGCGTTGGGCATCGATATGAATCTGATTTCCGGCCAGGCGGGCCACGCCTGAGTTCTTCCAAGACCACTGCCGAGTCCAATGACAAGCGCACCATAATGGCGTTTGATTTTGGGCTGAAACAGATCGGCGTGGCGATAGGTAACTGCCTGCTGGCAACGACACAACCGCTAGCCATCCTCAAAGCACGCGACGGCATTCCGGACTGGCAGGCCGTGGGTAATTTGCTGGAAGAATGGCAGCCAGACCTGCTGCTCGTGGGTAACCCGCTTAATATGGATGGCACCGAGAGCGAGCTCGGTGCGAGAAGCCGCAAATTTGGCAATCGGCTGCATGGCCGCTTTGGCTTGCCCGTTGAGTTTGCCGACGAAAGGCTGACCAGTTTCGAGGCCAAGCAGGATCTGGCAGCGAGCGGACATTCTGGAGATTACAAGGCGCAGCCGATAGACAGCTACGCCGCTGAACTCATCCTGAAAAGCTGGATGAGGTCCGCAGGAGGCTAACGCCCGAGGAACTGCCCGCGCTTGTCATCCTCGTCATAAGTCAGACCCAGTCCATCGCCAAACGCGCTCTTGCCCTTATCGTGCATCTTGATCATCAGACGCACATCGTTCGCTGAGTCAGCATAGCGTACGGCGTCCTCATCGCTGATGATGCCATCGGCGTAGGCTTTAAACAGCGATTGATCTAGCGTCTGCATGCCCAATTCTGTCGACTTGGCCATCAACTCCTTAATAAGGTGGACCTCACCTTTGCGAATGTAATCGGCAATCAACGGGCTGTTCAACATGACTTCAACGACCGGTGCACGACCCTTGCCATCTTTGCGCGGAATCAACTGCTGAGCCACCATTGCTCTAAGGTTCAATGAAAGATCCATCCAAATCTGATGATGTAACTCGGCCGGGAAGAAGCTCTGGATGCGATCCAGCGCCTGGTTGGCGTTGTTGGCGTGCAAGGTACACAGGCACAAGTGACCGGTCTCGGCAAAGGTTAAGGCCTGCTGCATTGTCTTGGCTTCACGCACCTCACCGATAAGGATGACATCTGGCGCCTGACGTAGCGTATTTTTCAGTGCGACTTCAAAAGAGTCAGTATCCATGCCGACTTCACGCTGGGTGACTATGCAGCCGGCATGCTCGTGGATAAATTCGATCGGATCTTCAATGCTGATAATATGGCCATGGCTGTTCTCATTGCGGTATCCCACCATAGACGCCAGTGAAGTAGACTTACCCGTACCGGTGGCACCTACAAAGATCACCAA
>CALINF010000181.1 GCA_938045215.1 uncultured Halieaceae bacterium
GTCTGCATATTCACAGTTACCTGGTAGTTGTTTCTGTGGTCTTGATGACCTCTACGCTGTTCGCGCTCGCAGGTTTTATTAATGCGGTTTACGCCAACAGCTTTGATGACATATCAATTGTTCCCACTTTTGTGCTCACGCCATTGATTTATCTTGGTGGTGTGTTCTATTCCATGGATTTGTTGCCGGATTTTTGGGCTGGCGTGTCCAAGCTGAATCCGCTGGTATACGTGGTCAATGCGTTTCGATACGGTGTTTTGGGCGTCTCGGATGTAAGCCTCTGGTTCTCGTTTGGCATGATAGCGGGCTTCACGGTAATAGCTTTTTCCTACAGCATGCACCTGCTCAATAGCGGCAAGCGACTAAGGCAATAGGGGCGGAGGACCAGTGAGCGATAGCGTCGAAAAAGAACTGTTGCTGGGAAAAATCACACCCTCTGCTTCGCACTATGCGCCGGAACTGTTATACCCAATACCGCGAGAGCAGGCGCGCAGTACACTGGGTATCCCATCGGAGCTACCCTTTTATGGTGTTGATGTATGGCATGCTTATGAGCTGTCATGGCTGGACGGGCAGGGTAGGCCAGTCGCGTGTGTTGGTCGGTTCAGTATCCCGATTGAGTCGCCCAACCTCGTAGAGTCCAAGTCGTTCAAGCTGTATCTGAACTCACTGAACAGCGAGCACTTCGATACCTCTGCCCATCTGATAGATCGCGTTCAGGGCGATGTGAGCGCAGTGGCCGGTGCAGCAGTTACGCTGGATATCCTATCGCTGGATGATCCGAGCCTGGCGGGCGTAGCGCTGCCGGGAGATTGCATCGATAGCTGCGCTTATGTAGCTGCAGAACGTGAACCGAAGGCCGATATGCTGCGCATCAGTGACAGTAGCGGCGATGTTGTTGAGGAGTCACTGTACTCTCACCTGCTCAGATCACTGTGCCCTGTTACAGGGCAACCCGACTGGGCCAGTGTTCTCGTTGCTTATCGCGGCGAGCGCCTCGATCATGGGTCGCTATTGTCTTATCTGGTGGCGTACCGCGAGCACCAGGAGTTTCATGAGCAGTGTGTAGAGCGTATGTTTTGCGATTTGCATGAATGCTTGTCGCCCGAGTTTCTGCAGGTTCAGGCCTTCTATACCCGCCGCGGAGGCATGGACATCAACCCATTTCGCAGCACTAACAAGCAGGCAACGCCGCTGGGCAGGATGAATCGCCAGTAGCTTAGAAACCGTCGGTTGCTCGCGCGGATTTCGGGCTGGAAACCACCGGCGCTTGTGGTACTATGCGCGCCGTCAAGGTGAGGTGGCCGAGTGGTCGAAGGCGCACGCCTGGAAAGTGTGTAACGGGCAACCGTTCGAGAGTTCGAATCTCTCCCTCACCGCCATATACAAAAAGGGTCCCGTAGGGGCCCTTTTTTGTATATGGAGTGAGGGGGTCATGATGAGAACTCCAGTTCGACCGGTTGCGCAGCAACAGGCACCGAGCCGCTTGCGGCTCTGAGATAGAATGTCACTAGTCTCAAAGGTCGGTGGATGGCAGTATACAGGCGAGTTTTGGGAGTAGAATCGGAGTTTGCATGAGTGAAACTAAAGTCTATCGCCAACAGAAATTCATCAAGCCAGCCGGTGCTACTGAGATACTGCTGATCCGCCATGGTGAGTCCAGAGCTGCCACTGAAGACGATCCCTTTCCACTGGTAAATGGTCAGGGCGACCCGGAGCTTGCCGCAACGGGTCGTGAGCAGGCACAACAACTGGGTCAGCGTCTTGCTGATCACGCTATTGACGCGATCTACGTAACCAATCTGCGCCGTACACACGAAACCGCTGCGCCACTGTGTAAGCTCAAGGGTATGGTTCCCAATGTGATGGAGGACTTGCGAGAAGTCCACCTGGGAGATTGGGAGGGCGGACTATTTCGGATAATGGCACATCAGGAGCATCCCAAAATTGTGGAGATGCGTGAGCAGCAGGAGTGGGGGAAAATACCCGGCGGCGAGAGTAACGCAGAGCTGGATGCCCGAGTCACGCGGGGTCTTAACAGCATAGTCACAAAGCATCCAGATCAGGTGGTTGTGGTCGTTGTACATGGCGGAGTAATTGGAAGTGTGCTGTCACAGGCGACTCGTTCAGAGCCGTTTGCTTTTGTAGGCGCCGACAATGCGTCTATTAGTCACCTGATTGCATTCAATGGTCGCATAAGTGTCAGACGGTTTAATGACACCAGCCATTTATCCACAGCGATCAGCGCTCAGGTTTCAATGCCAACCTGAATGCAGCGCGTTTTTCTTGCGCAGTTGATTCATTGCAATGTCACCATTTGCTTACGAACTGATTAAGGGCGCAGGCAGAATCATGGAATGACAAGCATTGTGTCAATGTGATTCAAGGAGCCACGCAGCGACAGGCGCCCAGAGGCAGGTAGTCGCATTTTTAGTTGCAAACTGTGATCCGGTTCTCAGATCCACACGCGATTTGCTCAAAGTCGGAGTTTCTATGTGCCCATAGTTGATAGGGGTATTATGCTTCAGCGAACGATAGTGAAGGATTTTTCGATGCGAACTTTCGGACGTCGAGCATTTATGCAGCGCACCGCGGTTGCCGGGCTGGCGGCAACATCTCTGTCGCGACTCACGCAGGCTCAATCTGGGGCCGACTACGATGTCGTTATTGTGGGTGCCGGTATCGCCGGGCTTACTGCAGCGCGCTTGCTGGGAGAGCGCGGCCCCGATCTCAAACTGCTGGTCCTCGACGCCCGTGATCGCGTCGGTGGCCGTATTTTCACGCTTGATGATGAGGCTGCGCCTATTGGAGTTGACGTGGGTGCACAGCTCATACATGGCTCCGACGCAGCAACGTGGGAGCTGGTCAGGGAGTATGGATTGCAGACCCGTCCAGTCGATCATTTTGGCGATAGGCAGCTGCATGTTTTCTCACGTGAGGCGGGTGGCTCCGTTCTTGCGTCTGAGCAGCGCGAAGCCGTGTTGGCCTCGGTGAGAGAGAATTATGCCCGCCACTTTGGCGCTGATATCGCGCTTGGAGAGTTCGCACGGGAGCTTGAGCTGACATCCGCACAGATGTCGGCTATTACCTATGATGCCAACAGCTGGTCTACTGAACCTGAGGAAATCAGCTTGCGTGCCGCGGTACTGGACGGAGAGGCCTGGGATGCCTATCGCGATAATGATTTCCTCATCTACGGTGGCTATCATCGACTGATTGATCAAATGGCGGCAGAACTAACGGGCAAGATTCGTCTCAATAGCCGCGCTACCGGCATGCTTTGGGGTGAAGAGTTGTCGGCCGTGTTCTACGAGAACCAGGGGTTGGAAAGTGCCGTTACCTGTCGCTGTATTATCAACACGCTTCCAATCGGCGTGATGCAAAGCGGCGAAGTTCAGTTCTCTCCCGGGTTACCCGATAGCAAACAGGCTGCAATTGACGGGCTGACAATGGGCAGTGTGGTGGTTATCCCTATGGCCTTCAGCGAGCCCTTCTGGAAGTCTGTAGTGCCCAACTACGGCGGCTGGTATAGCAACGACGGGCGCGTGTACTTCGGTGTACCACACCCCGAGGAGGGTGAGACGCCCGTTGTAAAAGGCTGGTTCTCTGGTGCCGCAGCGGATCAGTTGAGTGCCGAGGGTCCGGAGCAGGCGATACAAACAGCGATTGCCTGGCTTGAACAGGCTAGTGGTATGTCTGGCCTTGGCGCAAAACTTCAATGGCATCATGTACAGGACTGGGTAACCGACCCCTATAGTCGAGGCTCTTATAGTGTGACTCGGCCCGGAGGCTATGGCCTGCGAGCGACACTTGCGCAGCCACTCGGTAAGAGTCTGTTTTTTGCTGGAGAAGCCACAGCGGCACCACCACATTACCAGACAGTACACGGCGCCTATATGAGCGGTAAGCGCGTGGCAGCTGAGGTTGCCCGGGCACTAGTGCCGCCAGAAGAGTCTGAAGCGACGCTACTCGAGCTTCTTTAGGCTCCAGCCCCGCGCAGACATCGATATTGCCTGTTGCAGTTGTTCACAAGGCTGGGTCACCACGTGAAAGCTGACGCTACTGCGGTGCTCCCACTCTCTGGTCTCTGCGAGTCAGGTCTTCGATCAGGTACTTGGCCGACATAAAGAACATGGCTGCAGCGAAGACCTTCATCATTGTAGTGATCACCATGGCATAGCGAAGGCTCTGGTCCTGAAATTCAGGTTGCAGCATGTCGCTCATGAAGCCAGTAAAAAATGGACCCATACCCAGTCCAATCATATTTAGCACAAACAGCAGTATTGCCGAGGTGAGCGCGCGCATTGCTGGTGGCACCAGTGAGTGAGAGAGTGCAATACAAGGTCCGAGATAGAGTGTGTTGGTCAAGCTGGCGACAATCAGAGCAACCATGGCCAGCGTGGTGTTCTCGGTGAGCAATACGTACAGATACGGCGGTAGTGATGCCGCAACGCCGATCAGGGGTATCCACAGATACCAGCGCTTGTCTTTGATGCCGTAGCGGTCTGCCAGAAAACCGCCCAGAAAAGTACCGATTGCCCCACAAACCCCGCTCACAAGCGCGAGCACCATGCCGACTTCAGACAAGCTCATTCCGTGGTTACGAATAAGAAAGGAAGGGAAGAAATTGCCATTTCCGTAAGAGGTAAACGCGGTGAAGGCACAGCCCAACGCAAGGTACCAGAACGAACGCAGGCCTTTCAGGAATGCCAGGGTTTCGCGGAAGGTAGGTTTTTCCGCTGCGCTGTCCATAGAATCGCCACGGCCACGAATCGGTTCCATAACAGTCAGACGCAGCACGATGGCAAACAGGACACCTGGAATACCGACCACAAGAAAGGCGGCGCGCCAGCCAAACGCATCGGCGATTACACCACCAAACAAGAAGCCAAAGATGATGCCGATATAGATGCCCGAGGAATAGAACGACAGCGCGCTGGCGCGTTGCTCTGGCGGAAAGTAATCACTGATCATGGAGTGCGCTGGAGGGCTGCCACCGGCTTCGCCCAGCCCCACACCGAGCCTGGCGAGCAGTAGTTGTGTATAGGATTGGGCAAAACCCGAGATCGCAGTCATGCCGCTCCAGACGGCAAGCGCCAGTGACACGATGTTGCGGCGGTTACCGCGGTCGGCCCAGTAAGCGATCGGTATTCCTGCTGTCACATAAACGACAGCAAATGTGAAGCCGCTCAACAACCCCAATTGTGTGTCGCTCAAGCCCATCTCTGCCTTGATTGGCTCTTGCAGTATCACAAGAATCTGCCGATCAACGAAGTTGAATGCATAGACTATGGTGAGCATTATTAATACAAAGCGCTGGTAAGCGGGCGAATAGTCGTTTACACCCGGTGCCGAGGGGCTGTTCAAGGCAAATTGTCCTTATTATTATGAGGGATATCAGGTTGCTCTTGCGAGACCACTACTGTGCCACAGCTCTTTTCAAATAAACACAACACCTTGCGGTGGGGCATTTCGGTTTGGCAGTGCAACGGCCTTTGGATACACTGCGTCTCCTAATTCGCAGCAGGCTCTCAC
>CALINF010000182.1 GCA_938045215.1 uncultured Halieaceae bacterium
GGGCTGGTGCAATTTTTCTGGGATTGAGCACATAGAGACGCTCAATACAGATAGCGACTGCCACCACAGAGCACAGCATAATCAGTACCATCAACCAGCCACCGGCGATTAGCAATTCAAGCACAGTTCTACCTCAACCCAGATTTACTCGTAAGCTGCATTATACGCGCCAGACGAGAACGCGAAAGGCGGCAATAAGTCAGTAAGTCTCACAGCCAGTAGAAGCGCCGGATCTGCCGCCAGCCAGTATAGACGGGCTCGTCTTTTGAGGTTTGTTGAAACAGCAATGCACCACGCTCTGCCGTGGATTCAAGCTCGACATCGGCTCCACGGATCCGCCGCACAACGTCGGCATGTGGATGGCCAAAGGGGTTGGCTCGGCCATGTGTTACCACGGTAACGCGCGGCGACACCCACTTCAGCCATGCTGGCGAAGTTGACGTACGGCTGCCGTGATGTGCCGCCAACAAGTAGTCACTGGCCAATCCTGCGCCCCAGAAGCGGATCAGCTCGAGCTCGCGCTCCGCGTTGATATCGCCAGGCAACAGTACAAACTCCCCATTGGGTAACTCAATCTGCAGTACGCACGATGCGTTGTTACTAGAGAGATTGGCAGGCTCACTCGGCCCCAGAAACTGAAAGCGCACACCGTCGGGCCAGGCAAACGCCAGGCCGGTTCTGCAAATGGACGCATTATCCAACGCTCTCACGGGCTGGCTGATATAGGTTTGCTGAACAGGGAACTGCCCCAGCAGCGTTCCGACGCCGGCGCTGTGGTCCAGGTCGGGGTGACTCACAACCAATGTATCAATTTGCGCAACACCTTGGTGGCGCAGGAACGGGACGATCACCGAGCGCGCACTGTTATAACCCTGAGGATCGCCGCCACCGGTATCGTAAACCAGCACACGCTGTCGTGCCTGAATGACCACGGCAGTGCCCTGGCCTACGTCCAGAAACGATACACGAACCTTGCTGTCATCGATCGGGACGGGAAGTAAAACGGGCACAAACAGCATACAAACCAAAATACGTGAACGACGATCAACACAGACTGGCCAGAACACCAGACCTGCCAGTGCCAGCATTACATCCAGTAGTTGCGCAGCACCGGGCCAGTACAGCCGGCTTAACACTGGCTCAAATGCTTGCTCCAGCACAGTCAATGAGGTTGTAAGAGGCCACAGCGCGATCTGCCATATCCACTGCCAGAGCGGAATATCCAGAACAGCCAGCGCAGTACCCACTAACACCAGTGGCACTACATAGAACGACACCAACGGCACGAAAATGAAGTTCGCGATCGGCGACAGCACACTCGCACCTCCGAACCACCACAGCGTCAACGGCAGCATCAACAAGCACAGCGAGCCGTGCAGTCCTGCAAGCCGAGTCAGCCGAGTGAGCCCAGCATGTCGATACCCGAGCCCAAGAAACGGGCTGATCCACAACAGCCAGGCCACCGCCACGAAGCTCAACCAGAAGCCCGCCGACAACATGGACAGTGGATTGAACAGCAGGACGCCGCACGCCGCGACCAACAAACCCTGCCATGAGCGGGATTGTCGCAACAATAGACCGCCAAATAGAAAGCAACTTGTCATCAGCAGAGCACGCTGTGTCGACAGACTGAAACCGGCCAATGCCGCATACGAAAGTGCGCACAGCAGCGAACAAACGGGCGCGACTGTCAGCACCGGTGGTCCTCGCAGAAGCTGAATCAGCCGACTCAAGACAGCACCCAGGACGTAGCCAAATGCGGCGACCAGGCCAATATGCAACCCGGAGATCACGAACAGGTGATTGATACCCAACACCTGGAAGCGCTGCCACAGTGATGGTGTGATACCCGATTTGTCTCCCGCCACCAAAGCCTTGAGTAGTACTTTGGCCTGGGGTGAAAGGTCGCCGGTATCGATACGACCGATCAGGCTTGCGCGCTGCTGCGTAAGCACACCTCCGGCCGGTACCGACGCTGCGACGTGGCGCTTGAGCACAGACCTGACGGTGCCCGTGGCGTCGATGCCTGCGAACGCATACCAGGCCTGAAATGAGACAGAGCCGGGGTTGGCCTGCCCCCAGTTGCGCCGAACCGTAATCCGTAACTCCAGGGTATCTGCGGGCGCGATGAGCTCATCGCCATAATAGGATAACAGTAACTGCCGTGGACCAGCGCACTCCAGCGGCTGCCACCGGGTTACCCTGAAGTGGAACCGCTGGCGGGTTTTTCCGGGCCTGATCTCACGCGCTTCAATCAACCCCACAACCGACCCGGTTACCACAGCCCCATCTACCAGGCACGCCGCAGCAGGTTGCCGACCAAGCAGAGTATTCCCATACAGACCACCCACGCATAGTCCAATGCAGCAACCTCCTATGAGGGCGTAACACTGTTTGCCGAGCGCGCTTGCATATGCGCCAGCGAACCCGATTGAGAGCGCACCGATTACCGACGGTAAGGCTGGCATAAAACCAGCTATCATTAGGCCGCTACAGAGCGCGATCATCCATGAGCGCAACGTTTGCACGGCTAGAGTACCTATTCCATACGGTGCATAATGCACTCGCCGGTTGAGTAGCAGGTTGGGCGTGATGCTATTGCCCAGTAGATAGGCAATAGGGCACACTCTTGCGCCGGCCTGCCGCCCACTACTACCGGAAAAACAGCGTGCACCTGATGCTCAATAAACCAGATAATCCGGCACAAACGAACACCCGATCCGGTCAATAGATGCCCAAGAAGACACTAAAGCAACTGGCTCCCAGCCCCGCCACTCTGAGAAAAATCAGATCTCTGCATATTATGGGTGACTGGCTGTATCAGCCCAATTTGTGGCACGTAAACCGATACTCGGCGTCCATGGCTTTCTTTGTAGGGCTTTTTGTTGCCTTTATGCCGATTCCCGGGCAGATGATTCTCGCAGCATTCATGGCGGTAAGGTTACGTTGCAATCTGCCCCTGTCGGTAGGCCTGGTGTGGATTACCAATCCTCTGACCATGCCGGCTATCTTCTACCTGGCCTATCGCGTGGGCGCCATGATCATCGATATCCCGTTGCAGGTAGTCGAGTTTGAACTCAGTTGGCAGTGGCTTTCGCACAGTCTGGTGTCTATATGGCAGCCGTTCCTGTTGGGCTGCCTGATCTGCGGACTCTTCTTCGGGAGCCTGGGCTACTTCGTGATCAGCATGATGTGGCGCTGGCGGGTGTCAGTACACTGGCGCGAGCGCAAACAGCGCCGGGCGGCGCGACGGGCAGGTGAGCATACGCTGTAGCAGGCTCTTCGCATGGCATTCAGGCGTCCTGATGCAGTACCGTTGCGGGAGCGAGCCGCGCGGCTCGCCAGGCCGGATACAGCGCCGCAAGCACGCACATCATGAACGCTACAAGTCCCACTGAAAGTACATCGGCTGCACGAATATCAACCGGCAGGAATGACACCGGGTACACGTCAGTGCTGAGAAAGCGAACATCCAGTGCCGTCTCGAGTCCGGCCACCAGGGAGGGTACTGCGAGGCTCAACAACACGCCCAACAAACTACCCAACACAACACCCACAATCCCTATCATCCCGCCCTGCAGCAGGAATACCGTAGCAACTTTGCCTGGAGAAGCCCCCAGCGTGCGTAAAATGGCAACATCACCTCGCTTGTCAAAGACCACAAGCACCAACGATGACACAACGTTAAACGCCGCTACGCCAATGATTGAAAACAACAAAATGCTGATGAGATCACGCGACAACTGAATAGCCGCATACAAATTACCGTGAGTCATCATCCAGTGGATGCTGTAATAGCCAGGAGGAAGACTCGATACAAGTTCCCAGCCAATGCGTGTCACTGCGAACAGATCGTCTGTGGTCACGCGCAGACCCGACACTCCACCGTTGAGTCCTGCGGCCTGCGATGCCAGAGGCAGGTGGACAAAAGCGGCTGATTCATCGAGCTCGGTTCCGGTGGCCAGAATACCCGACAGTGTGACCGCACTAAACCGGGTTCCGCCCTGCCCTGAACCCTCAACCAACGAGGGCACAACCAGCGTGAGCCTATCCCCAATTCGAACACCCAGCCGCTCAGCAATCCCCGCCCCCAGCAAGAGACCCTCGGGGTCGGAAGTAAAGCGCTGTGCCTGGCCTGCGTCCATACTCTCAAGCAGGCGCTGGTTGTCCGTGATCGCACTCGGCTCCAGACCAATGCCTCGTGTCGTTTCGATCTGACCACCATGCATGAACAATCCATCAAACTGTACAAACGGGGTAACGTCGCTGATCTGCGGATGTGCGAGTACTTGTTCGGTCACGTTGGCCCAGTCGGCGCCCTCACGCTGTGCATACAGCGTAATGTGGGGCACCAGCGCAAGGATACGCTCACGCATTTCCTTGTCGAAGCCATTCATGACCGACAGAACCGTTATCAGCAAACCGATCGCTAACACGAGCCCTAGCATTGACAGCGAAGACAAAAAGGTCGACAGATGGCCACGGCCAAACGCAAACGTGTAGCGCAGCGCAATCCGGAATATTTCCAGAAGCTTCAAGCGCCAACCTCACGCAGTGTGCCATCCACCAGCTCCAGCGTGCGGTTCATGTGCCTGGCAATCTCCGGGTCGTGGGTAACCACGATAAACGAGGCTCGCTCTTGCCCTAACTCATCGATCAACGCCAGCACCTGCTCAGCAGAGTGTGGATCCAGATTACCGGTGGGCTCATCCATCAGCACACAGTCGGGAGAGCCCACCAATGCTCTTGCGATGGCCACACGCTGACGCTCTCCTCCCGATAACTGACCCGGACGATGTTGCAATCGATGCGATAGCCCTACGCGGGTCAACAGTTCGCCGGCAGTCACCAACGCCTGCGCTCTCTTTATCCCGGCTATCATTAACGGCATTGCTACATTTTCCCGGGCATCGAACTCCGGTAGTAAATGGTGAAACTGGTAAACGAAGCCCAGACGTTGATTACGCCAGTGACATAACTGACGCTCTGTGAGCCGGGACAAATCCTCTCCCGCCACGTTAACGCTGCCAGCAGACGGTGCATCGAGACCACCCAGCAGGTTCAGCAGCGTAGACTTGCCCGAGCCACTGGCACCGACAATAGCGATTTTCTCGCCCGCAGCAAGATTCAGGTCAACCGATTGCAACACCGTAACCACGTGCTCCCCGTCCTGGTATATCTTGGACAGGGATCGGCACTCCAGTACCGCATCACTCATAGCGTAGCACCTCCGCTGGTGCGATCTGCGCAGCACGCCAGGCTGGGTACACCATGGCCAGGAGGCTTAGCAACAATGACACAGCAACAACCATGAGCACATCCATCGCCTGTAAATCTGCAGGTAGCTGACTGATAAAGTAAACGGACGGATCGAATAATTTGACCTCAAACAGTTGTTCCACAGTCGCCGTAATTTGAGCAACATAGGTTGCCAGTAGAACACCCAGTGTCGCGCCAACCCCAATCCCTACCGCGGCAAGAGCCAGCCCATGGGCAACAAAAATCACCATAATACCCCGCGCCTGTGCACCCATTGTACGAAGAACTGCTATATCACGCCGCTTCTCGGCCACTGACATCACCAGCGTAGAAACAATATTAAATGCCGCTACCACCACCACGCTCAATAGCAGAAGACTCACCATAATCTTCTCCATCTTTACTGCCTG
>CALINF010000183.1 GCA_938045215.1 uncultured Halieaceae bacterium
GGCCTGGTTCGCTCAGACCTTACAGTGCAGGATAGATTTCGAGATCGATGATGCTCTTGGTAAATTACTGAGGTTGAATCTCGCAACCAACGCAGACAATCAGTGGCAAGCAGTCATCCAACCAACCAGTTAGAGCTGGCCGGTTGGATGCTATTAAACATCGCTGTAACTAGAGTTGATCGACAAAGCCCTGTGCTGCGGCCAGAGATCCATCTACAGCCATCTTGAGGCCTTCCAGATCGACACCCTCTGTGCTCTTCTTGCCCGCTATGTAGCGCGCATATACACCGTGAATAATCGCGGCAGTCTTCCAGCTGTTGAAGCCCAGATAGTAGTTAAGCATCGACAAATCGCGCCCTGTCCTGCTCGCATAACGTTCAGCCAACTCTGCGCGCAACGGCATACCTGGCGCAGAGGTTGCTGCATCGGGTTTGTCCTTCACACTTTCGGCTGACTCGGGCCACGCCAGCAACGCATAGGCAAGATCTGCCAGGGGGTCACCCAAAGTAGCAATTTCCCAGTCAAGCACCGCAGCCACACGACTATCTGAACCGATCAGACAGTTGTGCAAGCCATAGTCACCATGCACGACGCGCGCCGGCCCCTGTTCAGGCACGTTGTCGACAAAGAACTGCTGCAGTCGATGTGCACGCTCATCGTCATACTGCGCATCCTCGATTGAGGACGTCCAGGACCGATACCAGGTCTTTAACTGGCGCAGTACATAGTCTTCCTTCCGACCCAGCTCGCCCAGGCCGATCGCATCCGGGTCCTGCGCATGCAGATCGGCGAGCGTATCGAAAAACGAATGCGCCAGAACGGTTCTTCGCTCCTGCGGCACCCAGGACTCCGTGTCTGCACGCGTATACATTGGCTTACCGGCAACCCGTTCCATCACATAGAACCAGGCTCCGGTAACGTCGGGTGATTCACAAAACCCCAACGCAGCCGGTACCGGCACGGGGGTATTGGCAAGTGCTGAGATCAACGACCACTCACGGCTCATATCATGTGCTTTGGGAAGCAACTGACCCTGCGGCGGCCGCCGAATCACCGCTTCACGGCCCTGGGAATCAATCAAATGGTAGGTGAGGTTGGAATGCCCGCCCTCAAGACGGTGCCACTTGCACGGCGGGGTAAGCCCCTGCACGTGCTCAGCAATCCACGCCTCTACTGCCGGAACATCGTAGCCTTCGGCTGTCTGTTGAGTCATCAGCGGCTACCAGAGATCGTATTTTTTAACTTCGTTGCGCCCTACCACCATATGGTGAACTTCATCGGGACCATCGGCAAATCGCAAGTGGCGCTGATTGGCGTACATAGAAGATAGTGGCGTCCACTGGGACATCCCTGCAGCACCGTGCATCTGAATGGCCTGATCAATAATCGTGCAGACTTTCTCGGGCACCATCGCCTTGACGGCACTCACATAGATACGCGCTTCCTTGTTGCCGAGCACATCCATCGCCTTCGCCGCTTGCAACACCATCAACCGGCATGCGTCGATCTCAATTCGCGCTCGCGACACGATCTCGAGGTTTTTGCCGAGCTTAACGATGGGTTTACCAAACGCGACCCTTGTACTGGCGCGCTTTACCATAAGCTCAAGTGCTTGCTCCGCCTGTCCAATGGAGCGCATGCAGTGGTGAATACGGCCAGGCCCCAACCGCAGCTGGGAAATCTCAAAACCACGACCCTCTCCGAGCAAAATGTTCTCTTTTGGCACGCGCACGTTATTGAATTTGATATGCATATGTCCATGAGGCGCATGGTCTTCACCAAACACTTCCATGCCACCAAGAATCTCCACGCCAGCCGTGTCTTTGGGCACCAGTATCTGTGACTGCTGCTGATGTGAGGGCGCATCCGGGCTGGTTTTAACCATTACGATCATAATTTTGCAACGCGGATCGCCTGCACCAGAGATATAAAATTTCTCACCGTTGATCACCCACTCATCGCCATCCAGCACCGCAGACGTGCTTATATTGGTGGCATCCGATGACGGGTGTGCGGGCTCGGTCATGGCGTAAGCCGAACGGATCTCTCCGTCAAGCAGAGGCTGCAGCCATTGCGCCTTCTGCTCCGGCGTTCCTACGCGCTCCAGCACTTCCATATTACCGGTATCGGGTGCACTACAATTCAGGCTCTGTGAGGCCAGAGGGTTTTTGCCTAATTCGGCAGCGATATACGCGTAATCCAGGTTGGTCAAACCCTGCCCTATCTCTGAGTCTGGCAAGAAGAAATTCCAAAGGCCCGAATCACGGGCTTTCTGCTTGGCTCCCTCAAGCAGCTCCAACTGGCGCGGATGCCAGCTCCATCGATCCTCTTTCTCTTTGTCTAGCGCGAAGTACTCATCAACGATGGGATCGACGTTGTCCTGTATGTGTTGCTTGACGGCAAGAAACAGCGGTTGGGCCTCGTCTGACATGGCGAGATTGAATAGATCTGGATTGGTATTTGTCATGCACTTTTCTCTTTTTTTACGTTGTGAAACAAGCGGCTAACCATAGCAGAAAATAGCCGTAGATAAACCGATCAAATACTATTGCCTGAGTCAGAGCTTAGGCAAATAAGCGAGGTTACCGGAGACAGCAGACGCCAACACATAACCCCTGCAGCGACTGACAATCCAGCCCTCGCCACACCTTTATGTACCTGCTTAGTCGTGTTTAACCGCGATACACTCCATCTCTACCCGCGCATTCAACGCAAGTCCGCTCGCACCAAAAGCGCTGCGGGCGGGATAAGGCGGCTTGAAATACTGTGTATAAACACCGTTGAACGTGGACCACTCGGCAATATCAGCCAGCATAACCGTGCACTTCGCCACACTGCCAAAACTCAACCCCAGAGAGGTCAGTGTCGACTGGATGTTCTTCATCATCTGATGAGTCTCTGCCTCGATACCCCCTGGCACTACCTGCGCCTCTCCCGGGATCACACCCAGCTGTCCTGCCAGGTAAACAGTATCGCCCACGGTGACTGCTGCGGAAAATGGACGCCCTGGCGCTGCTTCTGTAAAGATAACCTCGGCCGCCCATGCTATCTGGGAGGACAAAACGAGCAGGCCTAACATAAACCTGATAATGTGCCGCATTGCTTTTACCTCTCTAAGCGAAACGAATTTTCTTCACGCCCAACAACGATAGACTATTGCGAGCCATCACTCTACAAAGCATGCTCATTGTCACTCTGGGCATCACCGTTTGGCGCATGTGCCTGGTGGGCGGCAAGGCAGCTATTTAGCAAACACAATGAATAGGAGTTGTTAGCGCCGATTGCGGCGTCGCCATTCCCAGGGTGGCTCAGCTTTTTTGTCTTGCCATAGGCCCCGCTTTTCCGCAATGGCCTGCTCTTCTATAGATGCGAGCTCAGCGTCATAACCGGCATAACGACCAAAGCGCCACGCATAGCCCATCTCAACC
>CALINF010000184.1 GCA_938045215.1 uncultured Halieaceae bacterium
ACGCAGGTAGTTGAGCCGGGTTTCAAGATTGCGCATCTGGGTGTCGTCGAGTCCACCGGTAACTTCTTTTCGATAGCGTGCGATGAAAGGGACAGTGGCGCCGTCATCAAGAAGCGAGATGGCCGCAGCCACCTGATTTTCTCGAGCAGAGAGCTCCTGCGCAAGGCGTTGCGTGATGGAGAGAGTCATAGAGAAAGTGGATCCGCGCCGGAAAATTCGGCGTCATTATGCGGCAGCGTTACTGATATTTCGATCTGTTATTTCATTGCCGGATGTGTAACGCAGGTGTAGATGGGCGTGTGACAAGCCCCGAGTCTGTATTTGCCTGTTTACTGGTCAAAATCCTGCACGGCTTGCAATAATTGGCGACAGGTAATCTGCCCAATCAGCTTCCCGTTTTCCACAACGGGCCTGCGGCGTTTGTTCTTGGCCAGCATGTCCTGTGCGACATCCACGATATCTTCATTGGGATGCGCAACTACCAGGTTGTCGCTGGCCATATAGTCGCTCACCGCGCCCATACCGGTTTTGTTATACACAGAACCGAGTGCGGCGCGCAGGCAGTCGAGCTCTGACAGTATTCCTACCAGATTATGTGCCTCGTCGATCACGCAGACGCCTGAGACTTTGTTGTCGATGATGACTTTCATCGCGTCGATGATGCTGTCCTGTGGGTGAACTTTTACCGGGTTCGGTAATATGTAGTCGCGCAGATTTACAGTTCGCAGCATGATCCTCTCCTGGCTACACGAATTCGCTTACTTTGAGTATAGACTTTATGTGCCAATGCGGGAGAATCCAACAATGAAAACGCTGTATCTCTTACGTCACGCCAAGTCCAGCTGGGATGATCCCGGTGTGGGAGATCGTGACCGCGGTCTTAACAGACGTGGGTCAAGGGATGCTCCGCGTATGGGCTCTGCGCTGAGCACCGCAATGAAGCCCGTGGCTATTCGGGTCAGCGTCGCACGCCGGGCCCGGATGACGCTGACAGGACTCATTGATGGCTGGCCGGCGTTGGGGGAGTTGGAGCATGTGGTAGACGAGGATCTGTATACGTTCTCGAGTGAAGCGCTTTGTCGCTGGATTGGTGAGCAACCCGACGCTGTCGACCCTCTGTTCGTGATAGGGCACAATCCTGCAATAACCGACGCGATTAACTGGCTGTTGGGTGATAGCAGGTTCGACAATATCCCCACGGCGGGTTTTGTGGAGCTCCAGTTGGCTATACCGCAATGGACGATGTTGGCGGAAGGTTGCGCATTGCTGGGTGATAGTCTGTTCCCGAAGCAGCTGAGTTGAAATGCCCGCGGCTCAAAGGATAACAATAACTGTGAGACTACTATGATCAAGCTTTACAATCGTCTGGGCCTGGCCCTGTTGCTCGTGATTCCCGCTGCATGGGGCAATACGCCGGCTGAGAACCTTGCAGAGGCTGTGCGTTTCAAGACCATCAGTTTTCAGGATCGTGCTCAAATTGACTACCAGCAATTTGACGCCTTGAATTCTTTTCTCACCGAGACCTACCCGCGTGTGTTTTCCCAGCTTCAGGTTGAATCGGTCAGCGAATACAGTTGGCTGATACGCTGGCCCGGGACTGACGAAACATTATCTCCGATACTGTTCACCGCCCACACCGATGTGGTGCCGGTTGAGCCAGGCACCGAGGGCGACTGGTCACACCCGGCCTTCGCTGGAATCGTGGCGGATGGCAGGGTGTATGGTCGTGGCACGCTGGATGATAAACAGGGTGTCATCAGCTTGCTGGAAGCGGCTGAACAATTGTTGGCGGAAGGGTATCAGCCTACGCGCGAAATTGTGTTTGCATTTGGCCATGATGAAGAGATCAGTGGGCTACAGGGCGCGGGAGTTATTGCGCAGCGCATGAAAGCTCTCGGTCTGGAATTTGACTGGATGGTCGATGAGGGTGGGCTGGTACTGTTAGACTCGCCGGTTTTGCCGGGCAAGTCGCTGGCAATGATCAACGTGGCAGAGAAGGGCTACCTAACTCTAACTCTGACTGCACAGGGCGCGGGCGGGCACTCATCAAGCCCACCCAGAGTCAGCACTATTGGAAGCCTGTCCAACGCGCTGGCAAAGATAGAGGCCAATCCGTTTGCGCCGAAACTGGAAGAGCCGGTTCGAACATTTCTGGAAACGCTCGCTCCCCATGTGGACCAACCCAATCAATTCCTATTCAACAACCTGTGGTTGACGGATTGGCTGGTCGCCAGCCAAATGGCCAAGGAGACGCTGACCCAGCCAATGGTGCGAACCACAACAGCGCTCACGATGTTCAATGCCGGCGTTAAAGAGAATGTAATTCCGCAGCGTGCGGAGGCCAAAGTCAATTTTCGGTTACTACCCAATGACACGCCAGAGGACGTCATCGCAGCAATAGAAGCCATTATTGATGACCCGAGTATCACCGTTAGCCATGATCGCTGGAATCAACGACCCGGTATCGCCGACATGCAGGGGTCAGGGTTTGAAGTCATCAGTGCGGCGATCCAGTCTGTTTATCCAGACGCCGTGATTGTGCCTTCCCTGCTGCAGGCAACAACGGATACACGTCACTATGTTGATTTGGCGCGCAATCAGTATCGCTTTCACGGCACACAAATGAAGCCAGAACAGACGGCCTCGATTCATGGCACGGATGAATACATCTCAATTGCCAGCCTGGAAAAGACGGTAGCGGTGGCAGCGGCCATGTTGCGTTTGGGTGGAGCTCGGTAAAAGTGCACCTGTGGCAACAGCAATTGTTCTAAAAAATAGAATGAATATATAATATATTGCCAATAGTTGTTCTCCTTATAGAAATATAAAGTGCGCTTATGACAAGGGGAGCAGTGCAATGAAACACAGAACATTACAGGAAATCAGACCCGCCCAACCAACTCAGGACGGTGCCGGTGTTGCAATAGCTCGCGTAGCAGGAATGCAGCATGCTGGTATGGATCCCGTACTGATGGTTGATGAATTGCGGGCGCATCAGCGTTCCGATCTCGGCGGTGGTTTTCCGCCCCATCCTCATCGAGGCATGCAAACGCTCACTTATATGAAGCAAGGTGGGTTTATTCACGAGGACAGTCAGGGCAATCGCGGTGAGATAACGAGCGGTGGGGTGCAATGGATGTCGGCTGGCAGTGGCATCATTCACTCGGAGATGCCGGTTAAGGACCTCGATCAAATGCACGGTTTTCAGCTCTGGTTCAACTTACCTGCTGCTGAGAAGATGGGCGTTCCCAACTACCGTGATATTCCCGAAGCTGATATTGCCAAGCTAGAGACAGAGGGCGTTTCGCTGCGTGCCATAGCAGGCCACTGGAGCCTGGCTGGTAGCACAATTGTGGGGCCACTTAAGGAACTGGTAGCCCAGGCGGATCTTGCTGATCTGACTCTTAGTGCGGGGCAGACGGTGGATCTGCCGGCAGCGCTGGATGACAACCTGCTAGTGTATTTGTACGAGGGAGCGTTGGCAGGGGAGTACGGCGCAGTGCAGTCGCAGCAGCTGCTCGTCACCGGTAGCGGTGACATACTGTCGCTCGCAGCCGGCACGTGTGATGCGCATATGCTGGTTTTTAGAGGCAGACCGATCCGCGAAGCCGTAGTGCACTATGGCCCGTTTGTGATGAATACGAGGGAAGAGATAGAGCAAGCCATTACTGACTATCAGGCGGGTCGCCTGGGTTGATCTCTTCGCTGCGCGCCATGCTGCGCTTGTAGTTAAGAAATGCTAGTCTAGGCGGCTATTTTCATAGCCGCGTTCTTTTATTCTGGAGCTTTTGATGCGAAGCCTGTTTTTGTGCACGCTGGTTGCAATGCTTGGAGCTTGCGCCACGCCCGAGCCAACACCGCCGCCATCCTCGCTGACACAGTGTACTCCCCCGCGTCCTCAGGTGTGTACGATGGAGTACAACCCCGTATGCGCCAATCTGGTCAAAGGCGGAACGACGGAATACCCGTCAGGCTGTAACGCCTGTGCTGACGATGCAGTGAGTGGCTACGAAAAGGGCCAGTGCCCCGCGCCCTGATCGTCGATGATTTCTGGGCTTGAGACTATAATAGGGTTGCGTTAGAGTGCGCGCCGCCACGTTCTGCGAACCCGTAATAAGAGATTCACTATGAGCCTGACAAATCGCATTTTGATCGCTATGGTCGGTGGAATCCTGATGGGTTCACTGATCAATCTGCTAATGCACACCACGGGTATCTCGGATACGTTCCGGATGCTGATTGGCGATTTCCTGATAAACGGCGTGTTTGATCTGATTGGCCGCATCTTTGTCGCCTCTCTTAAACTTTTGGTGGTGCCGCTGGTGCTGGTGTCGCTGATTTGCGGTTCCAGTTCACTGGGCGACAGCGCGCGTATGGGCCCGATTGCCGTCAAAACGCTGTTGTTTTACCTGGCAACGACGGCAATTGCGGTGTCCATAGCGCTTGGCTTTGCCATCATTGTTGGCCCCGGTACCCACGTGGCGCTGGAGTCCAGTGCCAGTTTCCAGCCATCTGTGCCGCCGCCTCTGGTGGATGTCATCGTTGATATCTTTCCCTCCAATCCGATCAAAGCGATGGCCGACGGCAAGATGCTGCAGATTATTGTCTTTGCTTTGCTATTTGGCTACGCCATCTCTCACGCCGGTGAACACGGTCGTCGTATCGCCAGTTTTTTCAAGGATATGGAAGCGGTAGTCATGAAA
>CALINF010000185.1 GCA_938045215.1 uncultured Halieaceae bacterium
TGGGTCTGGATACGGTAGAGACAGCGCCAGACGATATAGCCGCGCTGTTTCTGAGCAAGCGAGGCCTGCAGTGAGCGAAGGTAAGATACAGGCGGCCCATCACGACGGTGCCTACGTGGTGCGTCTTGAAGGAGATGTGCGGCTGACATTGTGCACCACAATCGACGACTATTTCGAAAACATGTTTAGCGATCCTGAATTCGTCAGTGTTTGGGTTGACCTATGCGATGCAGAGGGCATCGATAGCACCACGCTAGGGCTGCTCGCCAAGCTGGCACTCAACGTAAAAAGCCGCTTCGGGTTTCAGCCTGCTATTTACTCCTGCGACCCCGGTATCAATCGTCTTATCAAGAGTATGGGATTCCAGCGCCTGTTCGAGTTGCATGAAGAACTGTGTTGCAATCCAGAGGATGTGAGCGAAATCCCCACCATTGAATGCTCTGAAGATACCGTGAAGGACAAGGTGATTGAAGCTCATCGCGTGTTGATGGGATTGAACGAGGATAATCGAGCTCGTTTCAAGGATTTGATGTCAGCGCTTGAAAGCGGCTGATTCAACTAGCGGGTTTAACCTTTAGCTTACTGCGGATGTAATCCTCGTGCGGCACATAAGTCAGATCAGCAACCTGCCGAATTAACGCCTCTTCATATTTATCCAGATCACCGTCTGCGTAAGCCACCGTCCACATGCCCGAGATGAGCTGTAACTTTTGCTGCGGTGTGTAATGGTCATTGATGACTCGCGTAAACTCATACAATGACGTGGACTCATCAACCTGGGCAGACGCCTGCTCGATCAGGTCATGCACCTCACTCTGGCCAAGCTTCAGCGATTGGGTGAGCAGTTTCTCAAGTGCCTCTTGCTCCACCTTGTCCTCTTGGAAATCCGAGCGTGCTGTTTCTATCAGCAGAGCGGCGGCTGCGAGATTCAAGCGGTGCTTGCGTTCCTGTGCGGTCTCCGCAGGGGGAACTTCAAACAGTGCTTTTAGGGAGCGAATCATCGGCTACTAATCAGCTGTTCCAGCTTGATCTGGTCAGCAACAAAGTTCCGAATACCTTCGGCGAGTTTCTCTGTTGCCATGGCGTCGTCGTTCAGCGCATATCGAAACTCCGCCTCATTGGGGGGATTGCGTTCATCACTTGAATCGATGCTGTCGGGAGACAGGGAGCGGGGAAGATCGCCCGTGTCTGCCTCTAACTCCTCCATGAGTGCCGGACTGATCGTCAGCCGGTCGCAACCGGCCAGCGCTTCGATCTCTCCCGTGTTGCGGAAACTGGCGCCCATGACCACGGTCTTGTAGTCATTATTCTTGTAGTACTGATAGATACGTTCCACGGACTGCACGCCCGGATCATCCTTTGGAGAATTCATCACCAGGTCGGTATTGGCCTTGTACCAATCCAGGATACGACCGACGAACGGCGATATAAGGAAAGCGCCTGCATCGGCGCAGGCAGCCGCCTGACTGAAACCAAACAACAGCGTTAGATTGCAGTTGATGTTTTCTTTCTCCAACTCCTTCGCGGCCTGAATGCCTTCCCAGGTAGATGCAGTTTTGATGAGAATTCGGTCTCTTGTTAACCCCGCTTGTTCATACATGCCAATGAGTTTGCGTGCCCGCTCGATGGTGCCAGCCGTATCGAAAGACAGGCGTGCATCGACCTCAGTGGAGATACGGCCGGGAATGATCGCGAGAATTTCCTTGCCCACATCCACAGCAAAGTGATCGCAGCAATTTGCCAGTTGCTCGGCGTTGGACCCACCCTGGGCTGTAGCCCATTGTTTGGCCTGATCGAGCAGGTTGGCATAGTGGGGCAGGGCCGCTGCTTTGAGCAGCAGTGACGGGTTGGTAGTGGCATCGAGTGGCGCAAAGCGTTTGATGGCTTCTATATCGCCAGTATCGGCCACGACATCTGTCATTACCTTGAGTTGGTCCAGTTTGTTGCTCATGTAAGTGATTCCGTTCTATCTGGTTAACAGTTACGCAGCGGAACTCGATTCCGATTTCGTACGACTACTGGCGGCCCGAACCAGCTCTCGTGCGTCGATGAGCACGTCAACACCCGCTCCGGGCTTGTGAGCGTTCTCACTGATGTGACGCCTGAACTTTCTGGCCCCGGGAACGCCTTGATAGAGCCCCAGTATATGACGAGTGATGTGGTTCAGGTGAACACCGCAAGAGAGTTGCTGCTCCACATAAGGCAGCAGCGCAGTAATAATATCATCGCGAGTGATATGTTTGTCGTCGAGGCCAAATATCCGCTGATCGACGCCAGCGAGCATCCAGGGGTTCTGGTAGGCCTCTCTGCCGAGCATCACACCGTCAACCTTCATAAGGTGGGTGTCGCACTGATCCAGTGTTTGAATGCCCCCATTGATGATGATCGTAAGGGTAGGGAAGTCCTGCTTGAGCTGGTACACCCAATCGTAATTGAGTGGAGGCACCTCACGATTTTCTTTGGGGGACAAACCCTTCAACCATGCTTTGCGGGCATGCACGATAAAGACTTCGCATCCTGCTCTTGCTATGGGTGTTATGAAGTCGACCAGTTCATCATAGGACTCCATGTCGTCGATGCCTATCCGGTGTTTTACCGTCACCGGAATGTCGCAGGCGTCACGCATGGCACTGACGCCCTCTGCCACCAGAGCCGGCTGCGCCATCAGGCAGGCGCCAAACATGCCCGACTGAACGCGATCAGAGGGGCAGCCACAGTTCAGGTTGACCTCGTTGTAGCCCCATTCTTGCGCCCAGCGTGCACATTGGGCGAGCTCGGCAGCATCACTGCCGCCCAGTTGCAAAGCTACCGGATGCTCCTCGGGATTAAACTGCAGAAAGCGCGCGCGATCTCCGTGTATCAGCGCACCAGTTGTGACCATTTCGGTATAGAGCAGGGCCTTACTCGTGAGCAGCCGCCAGAAGTACCGGCAGTGGCGGTCACTCCAGTCCATCATCGGTGCAATTGTGAATCTTCTATCCATTTAGCTGAGTATGATTTTTGGCCAAAATTGATCGCTGGGGGCGGTTGCCGTGAGCAGAAAGCGTTATTCTACGCGTTTTCGTGGATATTTGGTGCTATTCCAATAATGCTTGTGGACCATGCCTTGTTTTCTATAAAAAGGGTAATCAATAATCAGTATGTGCATGAGATACGGCAGATTTGGCGGGTAAGCTTGTTTCCCATGCTGCTCATCACGAATTCTGCACAATCCACTATAGTTCGAATAATTAGCAATGGGGCTACGGAATGATTTATGACTGGCTAGGGATTCCCGCCGCATTCTTGGCGTGGGCTTTTGCACTGTACGTTTTTGTCGTGGCTCCCCGTACTCGTTCTTCACGCTTTTTGGTTGCAATGCTGTTGGTAGATGGTTTAGCTGTAATCACCAGCTACAACAATTTGACGTATCTGAACCCACTGCTTGCGTATGTTGGCATACCTGACGTTCCACTGGTGCTTCACCAGGTGTCAGACTGGGCGCTGGTAGCGGTGTATCTGCCTTTTATTGGGGCGACACTCAATTCACCGTTGGTCGCACCACTAAAGAATCCGATAGTCAGCCGGGTAATCTTGATCGGCGGGCTTGGCATTGCCGTCACAGTTGGTTTTCTGCCCGAGGAGTTTCATTCGGGTTTCGGCTGGTCTTTTTACATAGTGATATGCATCGTCCTTGCCTGGGGATTCGCAGCTGCCTTGCACAGTTGGTATATCGCATCCACTGATGCCGAGCGGGGGCGCGCAAAGGCTTTTACCATTGCTTTCGGGGTTCGGGATATACTTTGGACGATTACGTTTGCCTACTATACGGCTGTGTATCATGGCCTGACGGAAGTCACACTCGAAGAGTTATCGAGTGGCTCCACCAGGTACGGCTTTTTGTTAGCATTGACCTATGAACTCGCCGTTATTCTGTACGTGCCTCTGGTCGCCTACGGGGTGCTGCGGGTTCAACTGTTTGACATTGATCTACGCGTTAAGCGTACTCTGCGGCGCGGTACCGTAACCGCTGCATTTGTAGCCACGTTTTTTGTGGTTTCAGAACTCGCAAGCAACTACTTTTCGACGCAGTTTGGCGCTGTGTTGGGAGTGCTCTGTACCGGTGCGCTAGTGTTTCTTCTCGATCCGATTCAACGTGCCGCAGAAGGGCTCTCGAATGCTGCTATGCCGAATACGGTGAATACACCTGAGTATGAGTCCTTCCGAAAACTCCAGGTATATGACTCTGCACTGAGGGCCGCATTCGAAGACGGACTCATCAGCGAACGCCAACGGACCGTTCTGAACAGTATGATTACGTCAATGGGTATCGACCCGGCTATAGCGCAGCGTATGGAAGAGGATTTGCATCAACAGCTGCGCAGTCTGTC
>CALINF010000186.1 GCA_938045215.1 uncultured Halieaceae bacterium
GAGTTCACGATCTATCTATGCGGCCTCATTGGTGTGGTTGCAGCATGGCAGATGCTGCAGTTCCATGGTGCCGTTGGCATTGCGCTGAACTCATTGTCGGTAGCGGTGCTTCTCGGCCTGGGCTGGTTCATCACGGTTAAGTGCAACGCCGTGGAGCGCAGCCGTATGATCGTACTCATCATTCTCACCATGTCGACTGTAGTGTTCTGGGCCCTGTTCGAACAAAGTGCCGCTTCCATGACCCTGTATGCCGACCGTGTGATGGACCGCAACATTCTTGGCATGCAGCTGACTGCGGCTCAGTTCGGTGCGCTCAACGCCATGTTTATCTTCATGTTTGCACCGTTCTTCGCGTGGTTGTGGACATCCCTGGGTCGTCGCGGTATTGAACCCAACACGCCCGTCAAGTTTGCACTGGGCATCGCGCAGGCAGGACTCGGATTTGGCGCACTGGTCTACGGTGCCAATCACCCCAATGAGCTTGGACTCGTCTCGGGCTATTGGATGGTGCTTGCCTACCTGCTCCATACCTGTGGCGAGCTCTGTCTGTCCCCTGTTGGTCTGTCAGCAGTGACCAAGTTAGCGGTACCCAGCGTAGTTGGCGTGATGATGGGCTCCTGGTTTCTGGCGACTGCCTACTCAGAGTTTGTGGCCGTTCAACTGGCCAAGCTCGCGGCAATTGATACAGTGGGCGGCACAGTCGCTGATGTCAGCGTCGCACTGGCCAGCTATACGGAACTATTTACCAACCTGTTATGGGTAGGCCTTGGGTTTGCCGTGCTGTTGCTGCTGGTATCACCCATACTGAAGAAAATGATGCACGGCGTACATTGAATCAACGGAGCTAGAGTCAGATGAAGAGAGAATTCGACGTAATTGTTTGGGGCGCAACCGGCTTTACCGGCAAGCTGGTTGTGGAATACCTCGCTCGCACCTATGGCACTGATGGTGACCTCAAGTGGGCCATTGCGGGGCGCAATCAGACCAAGCTGGAAGCGGTACGTAAAGAAGCTGTGCCAGAATCCAAGCGACAGCACCTGGCAATATTCACCGCAGACAGCCAGGACAGTGCCAGCCTGGAAGCACTGGTAAAACGTACCCGCGTGATCTGCACGACTGTGGGGCCCTATGCAAAATATGGCACACCGCTTGTCGCCGCGTGCGCTGCCAACGGCACCCACTACTGCGACCTCACCGGTGAGGTCCAGTGGATGACACGGGTTATACCGCAGTATCAGGCGACGGCTGAGGAGAGTGGCGCACGCATCGTTCATACTTGTGGCTTCGACTCTATTCCGTCGGACATGGGTGTGTGGTTTGTACAGCAAGCCATGCTTGAGCAGCACGGTGTCGCTGCTGCAACCGTTAAGGGGCGCGTCGGCAAATCCCGCGGTGGAGCCAGCGGCGGCACAATCCACAGCATGCTCAACATGCTGGATGAGGCCGACAGAGACCCCTCTGTCAAGGAGGCACTGGCGGACCCCTATTCTCTCTACCCAGCAGGTGTTACCAAGGGTAAAGACGGACCGGACCAGACCGGCGCCGAATACGATCCGGACTTTGAAGAGTGGACCTGCCCTTTTGTCATGGCCGCAATCAATGCCCGCGTGGTTCGTCGCAGCAATGCTCTCATGAATTTTCCCTGGGGCGAGGGCTTTGCCTACGACGAAGCCCAACTCAGCGGTTCCAAGGGCAAAGCCACCCGTATTAGCCTGGCACTGGGCGTGGGCATGGGTGTGATGGCTTTTAATCCAACGCGAAAACTGGCCAAGCGTTTTCTGCCTGAGCCAGGCGAGGGACCTAATGAAGCATTGCGCGAGTCAGGTTTTTTTGAGATGTATTTCCATGCCAGTCATCCGTCTGACCCGTCAAAAGACTTACGTGCAAAAGTGACCGGTGATCGGGACCCCGGCTACGGATCCACGTCCAAGATGCTGGCCGAGTCTGCAGTATGCCTGGCCAAGGACGACCTGAGCGGCGGTGGTGGATTCTGGACACCCGCCTCCGCCATGGGGGATAAATTGTTGACAAGGCTCACAGAAAACGCCGGGCTCACCTTCGAACTGGTGCCAACAGCGTAAATTTTGCATCAGGTTGTATCTGGCAAGTCGCATTGAAAGCCCGTACATTCTTGCAAGGGACGAAGATAAATCGATCTCATAAAGAGAATCGGTAAAACAGCAGGAGCAGGCGACGCGAGGTGAACAGGTTCAACCTCTCGTTCAAGGGGAACATACTGCCCGGCCACGATCTGGCACGGGTTCAGACCCGTTTGGCCAACGCATTGGGGCTGCCCGGACCCGATAGTACAGCCCCGTTCTTTTCCGGCAAGGCGGTCACGCTGCGACGCAACCTGGATCGTAAGGTCGCCGCAGACTGGTACCGAAAGCTCCGCGACATCGGTATGGATGTCGAACTCGTCAAAGTAACCGATGCGATCACATCCGAAACGCACGCGGACTCCGCGGTAGCGCCGACTCAGCAAGACACTGAGACTGCTGCGACAGCCTCGCAAAAAACAGAACCCACTGCTCGGGATACAGACACTACCGATACCGCCCATGCGACGCACAGGGGAATGGATCAGGAGATCCACCAAAGCAAGCCTGGCCAGATTGACCAGAGTTGGGCTGTACCCTCCTCCAGAGCCACCTCCAATGATCGTTTGCAGAAATCTGCCAGGGCGCAAGTGTCTGACGAGCAACGGCGAGCACAGGCAGCCGCCGCCGCCAGACTAGCGGACGAGCAGGCTGCCGAGGCCGCACGCCGCAAGCAACTGGAAGAAGACGCCAGACGCAAAGCGCAGCAGAAACTGGAGCAGGAGCGCAAGCAACAAGAAGAACGTGAACAACAGGCCGCCGAGCTCGCTGCGCAGCGCGAGGCCAAAGCCAGGCGCGACGCTGAAGAACAGAAAAAGGCGAAGGAAGCGGCCGAGCGAAAAGCGAAAGATGCCGCTGAGCTAAAAGCCAGGCAACAAGCAGAGGCAGCACGTGAGGCAGTGCTACAGGCTCAGCGCGAGGCCAAAGCGAAGGCAGAACGCGACAAGTTGGCTCAACAAGAAGCACAACGCCAACGCGAAGAGCAACGCAAGGCCGAACAACTCGCCGCAGCTGAAGCGGCACGAGCCCGTGCCGCGGCCCTGGAAGAGAAGCGTAAAGCAGCAGCGAGGGATGCGCTCAAGAAGGCGCAGGAAGAAGAGCGCAAGCGAGAAGCCGCACAGGCGTTGGCGCACAAGAAAGCACAGGAAAAAAAGCGCAAGGCAGAGGAAGCTGCCCGGGCAAAAGCAGCGCGGGAGGCGGAAAAGGCACGCCAGAAAGCAGAGCGGGAAGAAGCCAAGCGCAATGCTCATGCCGCTGCAGAGCAAGCAAGAGCCGAACAGAAACAGGCCCGGCTTAAGGCGCGTGAGGAAGCGCAGCGCGCAAAAGCAGAGAAAGCTGAGATCGCCAGGATCGCTGCCCAAGACGCTGCTCGGGAGAAGGCGCGCCAGGAAGCGCAGCGTATGCAACGCGAGGCAGAGCTTGCCGAGAAACGTGCTCGCGAGCAGGAGGCTAGACTTCTGGCAGCGGCAGAGGCGGCTCGCCAAAAAGCCGAAGCGGAACACCGCAGGGCAGAGGCTGCCGCGAAACTGCAAGCGCAGCAGGAGGAAGCCCGGCTCGCTCAAAAGCTCGCTCAGGCTGAGGCAGAGCAAGCGCGTAAGGCTGCAATTGCAGTCCAAAAGCAAGAGCAGGCGAAAGAGAGACAGCGCAAGGCCGAGGAGAAACAACGTAAGGCCAGGGAGAAAGCCAAGCGCAAGGCCGCTGAACAGGCAGAGCGGGAACAACAACAGGCACTTGCACTGGCGGAACGTGCGAAGCTCGAAGATCAGGTTATCGCGACGGGTGCGGCGAAGCTAAAGGACTCCAGCACAGGAATCAGCAGCAAACCCCGGGTTAAAACCCGACTGGAGGTCCCTACCCGGCCTTCCCACAAAGACGCCATCAAGCGCACTGGTCAACACTCTTCCGAACCCACAGAATCAACAGCTTCGACAAGTGATACCAGCACACCTTTGCCTGCCTACAGGCATCAAACTGGAGCGCCAAACCTTTATACGCTCGCTGCTTTTCACAATAGTCAGGAGCTACGGCAACGGCCAGCGGAGTCTGCTGCCAAAGCCAAGCGCGGCATGTTGGCCGTTGTGGGGGCAATGATCCTGCTGGTGATATCGATTGCCGTCTTTACGCTGCGCGAGCCTGCAACCGTACAGCAAGGCCCGATCGCAATCACCAGCAGCAGCGAGGGCGAGCTGGCCGTGCTCGGAGTGAACACACTCTACCTCCATGACCGCTCAGGTCTGGGCACCCAAACTCTGACTCACGCAGAGCTGGGACTGGAGTTACTGCAGCCACCTCTGTATTTTGGTACTGACGGCTCTCTGTATGGCCTTGGGGTACTGCGCGGGTCAACCAGGCAAACCCGGCTTATCCGTTGTGTTCTTGCAGACAAACAATGCATGCAGGTGTTTGACAGGCCGGACAATCAGACAGCTACTGCGATAACAAGCTTTGCCATTAACGAGCTTAACGGCGATCGCTACATTCTGAGCGATTCACCCGCAGCGCTACAACGTTACAACACAGAGGGCGAGCTGCTCGCCAAGGCCAGCCTGTCAATCGCCGAACTACCCACCATGCAGCTGGACTCTGGCCTGATATTCATCAACAGCGAATTCGATTCAGCCATTAGCGTTTTCAGGCCTGACATCGCCAATTTCGGCCAACAATTGGACGAGGTGTTACTGATGCCACCATCGGCCATTGCGAACCAGCACAGCGTCGTACTCGACTTTCTACCAATCAATCAACAATGGTGGGTTGTCTTGGGTGATCCACAGAGCCAAAGCAGCGCGCTGTATCGATTCGATGCAAGCTGGCGCTTTCTATCTGAGTTTCCGCTGCCGGCAGCGTACTACCCTGCCCGACTCTCCGGCTGGAACCACAAGGTACTGGTGAGTCACCCCTCGCAGATAAAGCAAATCCGCTTGAGCAAGGAGGGCCTGGAGGAGGCTCACTATCAGTCCAATCTATTAGTTGACGCTGTGTCTGCCAGTGAGAACGCCATAGCACGACAAAGGCTGCTGCAGCGCGTACTTCCTGCCCTGCTGCTGGCACTGACGCTCATAGCGGTGGCATACACATCGACGCATAGACTCCGCAGCCGCGTATACCTGCATAGCAAGGCCCAAGGCGCAGAGTCACTGGAGGATGCCGCCGATACTATCCGTTGGATTGACCCAGACCCCCGACGCACAGCTCGCTATCGGCAGCTCGCTATATTGCTGGCCATCGGCTATGCCGGTGTATTGGTCACCAGCATCGGATTGACCTTGCCGCCTGGCATTCTGGCGGCCATCCTGCTGGTGCTGTCCGGGCCGGTTATCACGCTGTATCTGCTCTATCGCGCGCCCGTGGGTCATATCGGCAGCCGCGACGATACGCTTGTTCTGGTTGATCACAATGACTTGTATCACATGGGCGCAGGCCCTCGCATACAGTATCGGTCACGATTTGTTCTGATCGACGATGTGGCTGTATTCATGGGCGCCAGCTTGTTACCTACTTTCGAACCCGACCAGCTTAAAACACTAGAAGCCACGATTACCGCGGGAGTGAAGGTCGAGAGCAAAGCAGTATGGGTGCGACTGTTGCAGGCCCGGCATCCGCTGGCTATCGGTTCCCTTGTATGCACTGTAGGCATCGTTCTGGCGGGTATTGTACTGGTCGTTTGATCTGACCCCGACGCAGGGAGTCGTAGACCATCTCGCGGCAACGGTTATACTGGCACTGTCGGCAACCCCGCTAAGGCTAGTACAGCAAAAGGATTCTCAACCGCGCATGTCCGAATCGCAGCAACCCCAGGCCAGCCAGCGTTTTCAGGTGCATCTGTTCGTGACCTGCCTTGCCGATCTTTTCCGTCCGTCGATTGCCTTCAACAGTATTGCGCTGCTCGAGGAAGCCGGGTGCGACGTAACTGTGCCAATGTCGCAAACCTGCTGCGGACAGCCCGGCTACAATACTGGCGACTACGAGGCCACTGTTCCATTGGCGAAACAATTTATTGCAACATTCGAAGGCGCCGATTATGTGGTTGCACCGTCGGGTTCCTGTGCGGGCATGATTACTCACCACTACCCGAGAATTCTGGAGGGTCAGTGGCATGAGCGAGCGCTGGACCTCGCGGCCAGAACATTTGAGCTCACGCAGTTTTTGAGCGAGGTCGCAGGGCTCAAGCGTCCGATTGAGCAAAGGTCTGATGTCGGTAGCGTTACCTACCATGACAGTTGTGCCGGGCTGCGAGAACTGGGCATACAGACACAGCCGCGTCACCTGCTAAACACGCTCTGTCGAGCGGACCTCAAGGAAATGGAGCGCACCGACGTCTGCTGCGGCTTCGGAGGCACCTTCTGTGCCAAGATGCCGGAGTTATCTGCCAATATGGCGTCAGACAAACTCGAAATGGCCCAGGCCTCTGGCGCCACCACACTGGCAGGTGGTGATCTGGGTTGTCTGATGAACCTCGCTGGACGAGCAAAACGCGAGGGAATAGAGATAGAGGTACGCCACATTGCCGAACTTCTGGCCGGCGATCTGGCCACGCCCGCTATCGGCGAGAGCTCCCAGTCGTGAGGATCAAGCGGTGACGATTTCCAGCAACGACTTTATTGCGCAGTCCGTCGTAGCCCTGCAGGAAGCGGAACGATTGCGCACTCGCAAGGAGTTGGGTAAACATATGCCCGCTTTACGCACCAGGGCTGTGGAAGAATTTGGGGATTTTGAGGGCCTGCGCGAGCATGTTGCCAACGTCAGGCAACACGCCCTGGATAATCTGGACTACTATCTGCCGCAATTTGAACAGCAGGCAATAGATAACGGCAATCAGGTGCACTATGCACGCACAGGCGCGGAACTGAACGACCTCGTTCTAAGCATCTGCCAACGACACAATGCCCGCAAAATTGCCAAGGGCAAGTCGATGGTTACAGAGGAAACCGAGCTCAACCATCATCTGGAGCGCGCTGGACTCGAGGTAGTTGAGACCGACCTCGGGGAATACATTATTCAACAAGCGGGGGAAACTCCCAGCCACATCGTTGGACCGGCACTGCATAAACCGGAAGCGGAAATCCGCGAACTGTTTCTGGACAAACATCCGCTGGGGCCGCGTGAACTGGAAGACCCACCGGCGATGGTAGAGGAGGCACGAAGCGTTCTGCGTGAGCACTTTCTGTCTGCCGATGTAGGTATCGTTGGCGCTAACGCACTGATCGCAGAAAATGGCTATTCGCTGCTTGTGACCAATGAGGGCAACGGTGATCTCTGTGCCAATCTGCCTAACATACTGATCGTCTGCACAACGATGGAGCGAGTGTTGCCGCGCGCCCGCGATGCAGCAGCTCTCGTGCGACTATTAACTCGCTCCACCACGGGCCAATCGATTAGCTGCTATACCAGTTACTACTCGGGACCCCGTCGGCAGGACGACATCGATGGACCACTTGAGACACACTATGTGTTACTGGACAACAAACGCAGCGACATCCTGGCGAGCGACTACAAAGACATGTTGCAATGCATGCGCTGCGGGGCATGCCTTAATCATTGCCCCGTGTATATAGGCGCAGGTGGCCATGCTTACGGGTCAGTCTACCAGGGTCCCATGGGTTCGGTGCTGACCCCTCTGCTGAGCTCCCTAGAGGAAAGTCATACGCTGCCCAGCGCGTGTACAACCTGCGGCCGTTGCGCCGAGGTATGCCCTGCAAACATCCCACTACCGGACCTGCTACGGGATCTCAGGCACGATGAGAGCCGTAGCAAACTGGGCTCCGGGCGCTGGCGCGTGAGTATGAAACTACATGCCTGGGTCAGCCAGCATCCTCGCCTATATCAATTGTTAACGGGACTGGGGGTTCGCACGCTACACCGAATGGGGCGCCGCAGGGGTGGGTTTAGCCGCCTTCCCTTTGCATCAGGTTGGACTCAGGAAAGGGACTTTCCTGCTCCTCAAAAAGATACTTTCATGCATCAGTACCGCAAACAGGCTGCACAGGATGAGTGACGCGCGCTCGGATATTCTCGCCCGCATAAGACACGCCTCTGCCTGCTTGCCCGAGGCAGAAGTGAAGCTGGCACTATCGCGATTGGGCGCCGGGCCGTCTGCAACACTGCCACATCCGGACTTGGCGATTGCCTTCCTGACCAATGTGCTCAAAAACCAGGGCACCGTAGACATCGCCAGTAGTCGTTCAGAGGCGGTGGTTGTCATCGGTAAATATCTCTACGAACACCATCGCAGCCGTAAACTGGTAGCAGGCAACGATGCAAGGCTAGCCGCCCTGCCCTGGAGAGATGCAGGGCTGCTACCCCGTTTTGGCGAAGCTGAGAGTGGAGAACTGGCGGCCTTGAGTTATGCAGTGGCGGGGATAGCGGAGACTGGCAGCATCGTCACCTGCACAGGGCGCAACAACCCGGCAGCGAACAATTTACTGCCCGAAGACCACATTGTCATCGTCGCGCTGGACGATCTGGTTGAGCGCTACGATGAGGCGCTCGATGCACTACAATCACAGCGACCAAGAGGCATTAACGTGATCTCCGGTCCCTCAGGCACCGCAGATATCGCCATGCACATGGTGCACGGCGCACATGGGCCACGTCGGTGGCATGTGGTTTTACTGGGGCATGTTCCGGCAGACTGCGTGGAGCACGCCCAAGCACTGGCAGGCCTTGCTAACGAACGTCAGGCAGAGCCGCTGCCTGACGCTTGAGAGCGACCTTAAAGTGGCGTGTAACTGAACTTCTGCCCACCCAGGGATGCCTCGTACATCAGGCCTCCCTTGGCGATCGTAAACGCTGCCATACCTTTGCGGTAACCTGCATGAGTAGTAGCTGCATCATTGCGGCCGCCACTGGCACCGGCAGACATACCACCACCTGTATTGGTCTCAGCTGAAACCCCTGCAGTAATGGCAACCGCTGTCATCTGTGCGCTGAATTCAAAATTGCCTGAGGTAAACTCGCGGAAAGAGCGCTCATCCTCAAAGAAGATCATCTGACTGAAGGCCTGCCCTCCCAGTTGGAAACCCAACGTTACCTGGGTCATGGACACATTACCCACGTGAGATCCTTGAGCGTAGACACGCCCCTTACCGTGTGCGCCGCCAATCCCTATACCGCCTTTGCCAATCGTGGGAAACACTGCGTAGCCATAGGCATTAGAGAAAAACGTCGTTGTTTCACCCGCCTCTCGAAACGCCTTGACCGTGTCGCTGTAGCTATCTGCCAGCGCTGCCTGACCGAACACCGAAAATGCGGCAAATAACAATAGCGATCTCACTGTTTTTAGCATGAACTCAAACCCCTTACGTAAAATGCAGATGGTTAGCGAAAGCCTCAGACTTCCGCAGTTTTAACGTCCGCCATACTACTTCATCTCAGGCAAGGTTGGGACAGCAAACACCCGATTTTTATCCCTACAAAAGCAAAATAAACAGATTGGCACGACAGCATGGCGCGGCTCGACTGCCGCTCGAAAGAAGACGTGGTCAGCGCGCGATACTCAAACTCCACCAACTGTTGTTATCATCCCAGAACCGGAAACGGACCTCGCGGGACGGCTTTCAGGTAACCAACCCGGCCCTTTACTCCAATGGAGACCTGCAGTAATGCATGACACCCTGCCCCAAACACCGCCTTTTTACACCATCGA
>CALINF010000187.1 GCA_938045215.1 uncultured Halieaceae bacterium
CTTCCGGTTATCAAGAAAACGCCCAAGGGAGCCGCTTCAACCGCTGAAGACGTCCTGGCGGAGCTGGCACTGGACTACCCGCTGCCAAAAGTGCTGCTGGAATACCGCAGCCTGAGCAAACTCAAGTCGACCTATACAGACAAGCTGCCCGAAATGATCAATGTCAGCACAGGCAGAGTTCATACCTCTTATCATCAGGCCGTGACGGCAACTGGCCGTCTGTCGTCGTCTGATCCCAACTTGCAAAATATTCCCATTCGTACTCAGGAGGGCAGGCGTATACGGCAGGCTTTTATCGCACCACCGAAATTCAAAATCCTGGCGGCCGACTACTCACAGATTGAGCTGCGCATAATGGCACACCTGTCCGGTGACGAGGGCTTGTTGAATGCATTCAATGAAGGTCTGGACGTGCATACAGCAACGGCCGCAGAGGTTTTTGAGATCGGTCTGGATGAGGTGTCCGGGGATCAGCGACGTAAAGCCAAAGCAATCAACTTTGGACTTATTTACGGTATGTCTGCTTTTGGCCTCGCCAAGCAGCTACATTTGGGACGCAACGAAGCGCAAGAGTATATAGACCGATACTTTACGCGTTATCCCGGGGTACAGGAATATATGGATCGAACCCGCGAGCTTGCTCGCGAGCAGGGCTTTGTAGAAACACTGTTTGGTCGTCGCTTGTACCTTCCTGAAATCAACGCACGTAACAAGATGCGCGCGCAAGCTGCCGAGCGTACAGCGATTAACGCGCCGATGCAGGGTACCGCCGCGGATATCATTAAAATTGCCATGTTGGCGGTAGATCAATGGTTGGATTCTTCAGACACCGATGCGCGCATGATTATGCAGGTGCACGATGAACTGGTATTTGAAGTTGCCGACGACTCGGTTGAGTCAATCAGTGCGCATGTATGCGAGTTGATGTCAGGTGCCGCGTCGCTTGATGTACCTCTGCTGGTTGAAGCCGGGGTAGGGGACAACTGGGATGAGGCACATTAAACCGGCTGGTAAGAAAGACACCTGCCGGGGGAACTAACGCGAGTACACCGGGTCAGAATCTGTGTAGCGATTGCTACAACAGTGCGGTCATTACTCCACGGGCCGCCAACCAAGTCTCTTCCCCCAGAGACTGTAGCTGGCCTGGCTATCGATTCCCCTGTCGATCGCCGGGCTTTTTTTATTGATGAGTTGTTAACCTGTCTGGATCAGGCCGTATCCGGGCCCGCAATTTCTGCACTATTGTCAAATTCCCCGGCAGGGTCATCAATCACGCTGCTATCCGTGAGCCAACGATTCAACACATTGATCAGCTCCTCGTGTCCGGTGTGCTTTAGCGCCGAGAATAGCTGAACACTCACAAGTTCTGCGTGCGCCTTAAGCGAAGAACGAACCTGAAGCAGCGTGCTTTTGGCTGGGCCTTTCTTCAATTTGTCTGCCTTGGTGAGCAGAATATGGACCGGCATCGACGCGGCTAGAGCCCAGTCCAGCATCTGTTGGTCGAAAGGTTGCATGGGATGACGCACATCAACGAGCAAAATCAGGCCCCTCAGGCTCTCCCGTCGTTGCAGATAGTTTTCCAGTTGACGAGTCCATTCTCGCTTGACCGCCTGCGGCACCTTGGCGAACCCGTAGCCCGGCAGATCTACCAGACGCTGCGTTTCGGTCAAGGTAAAGAAATTGAGCAACTGGGTGCGGCCTGGTGTTTTGGAGGTTCTTGCGAGTTTCTTGTTATTGGTTAAGCTATTGATTGCACTGGATTTTCCTGCATTGGATCTGCCCGCAAACGCAACTTCCCAGCCAGTGTCGGGCGGGCACTGGGACAGCTTGCTGGCACTCGTCAGAAACTCTGCCTGACGATAATTGGGGGCCACAGGGGCGTGTAGGCTGTCATCGGAGCCTGGCATATTCATCGTGGGATCGCCTTTTTTGGCAGGGGTATCTCGTATATAATGCCACAGCTTTTTTTCGCCTTATATCAATCGGTTGCGATTGTTGTGTGGCAAATCTCCCAAGTTGACAGAGGTACGTGATGAAAAAGTCATTGATACTCGCCCTGGCGGTGTTTGCAGCCGGCGCAATAGCTGAGCCAGATATGGATAAGTACAACAAGAGTTGTGCCATATGCCACGCATCTGGAGCAGCCAATGCTCCAAAGACGGGTGACGCAGCCGCTTGGCAACCTCGCCTGGATAAAGGGATGGATGTACTGGTAGCCTCGGTCAAGAGTGGTCTAAACGCTATGCCACCAAAAGGGATGTGCTTTGATTGCACTGACGATGATTACAAGGCGATGATTGACCATATGGCCAAGCCTGCGCAGTAAGTGCTTACCCTACATAGAACTGGTTTTGGATTGAACATGAAGAAAACTCTTTTGTTATGTGGCCTGTTGGCCGGCTGGACACACGCTGTAATGGCTGCCGACCCGGTACTGACGGGTGATGCTGTTGCTGGCAAAGACAAGTCTATGCCTTGTAGCGCCTGCCATAGCGCTGACGGTAATAGTGCGGTGCCGACTTTCCCCAAGCTGGCTGGCCAGGGTGAAAAGTACCTGGTCAAGCAAATGAAAGATATTCGCGACGGGGCGCGTCCAGTGCCAACGATGGCGGGTCAGGTCGACAATATGTCGAATCAGGACCTGGCAGATATAGCTGCCTACTACGCCAGTCAGCCGGTATCGGGAGCGCAGGCTGATCCCGCACTGGTCGAACTCGGAGAGAAAGTGTACCGAGCTGGCGTTGCTGAGCGCAGCGTTGCGGCATGTATCGCTTGTCACTCTCCCAATGGTAAGGGCAATGCCCCCGCCGGGTTTCCTTCACTTTCCGGTCAGCATGCAGAGTACATTGCAGCTCAGCTGAAAATGTACCGCAAAGGCTATGAAGATCCCGCAGGTCGAACCAACGATGGTGATGCCATGATCATGCGCCTGACGGCATTTGGTATGAGTGACATGGAAATCGAGGCCGTTTCAAGCTACGCAGCCGGCCTCAAGTAGCTCCCAAGCAGTTATCAAAGGTGGCCAACGGCCACCTTTTTTTTCGTGATATGAACACGTCAGTTATTTTGTTGTCATAACGCTACAAGAATCCGATGGAGAAAAATATGCTAAAGCGTTTGTTGTTGCCTGTCGTCATGTTATGCGCTTCGGTGACTGCGGTTGCCCAGGGTGATCAGAGCTGGCAGGAGGGGACGCACTACGATGTCATCACGCCAGCGATTCGCACTGCGAACCCCGACAAAATCGAAGTTGCAGAGTTTTTCTGGTATGGCTGCGGCCACTGTTACACCTTTGAGCCCCTGATTGGCCAATGGAAGAAGACATTGGCTGAAGACGTGGAATTTCGCGGTTCTCCGGCAATCTGGAACCAGCAGATGGAGCTGCATGCGCGTGCCTACTACGCGGCTGATGTGTTAGGTGTGTTGGATACCATGAATTTAGTGGTATTCCAGGCGATGAATGTCGATGGTAAACGCCTGGGTAGTGAGGAAGAGATTGTCGAGTTGTTTGCGGCGCATGGCGTAGATGAGGCTGAATTCACCAAGGCGTTCAATTCGTTTGGTGTGAGCAGCCAGGTCCGTCAGGCCAATGCGCGCGCGCGCGCTGCAAAGATTACCGGGACTCCGGAGATGATGGTTAACGGTAAGTATCGCATCAGTACGCGCAAGGCTGGCAATCAGGCAAATATGCTCAAGATAGCCGACTTTCTTGTTGCCAAGGAACGCGCTGCTGCCGGCTCCTGAATTGGGTCCGGCCCGCGGTAGTGGGTCGCTTCAGTTACATACCATTGGTGTAGGTGGCAAGGCTTGCCTTGCCGCTGGCACGTATCCCTTTGAATGCGATCGCGTATTCTTTTAGCAACTCCAGGCAGTACACAAGTCGGGCGCTGAGATAGGTATGTGACCGTTCGTCATTGTCAGCTTCGTTGTCATTAAACACGTTGGCGGCGTGCCGAATGATCAGATGCTCGGGTAGATAGCACAAGCGGCTGTTTTTATAACTACTGGTGCGCAGTTCGTTGACAGGATAAGCACCGCCTTCCGAAGTCGATACTGTCACAATCAGGGCCGGTTTGTGTGCCAGTTCACCGCCGCCTGCCCATAGCAGGAAAAAGTTTTTCAGTCCCGAGGGCACCATGCCGTGCCACTCCGGTGAAATCACCACGAACGCGTCGCAGCTGTGCACTGACTCACTCAGCGGGGCCAGAATCTCCTGCCACTTGGGATCTCCCGACCAGATTCCCTCATCCCAGAACGGCAGGGGATTACCGGCAAGATCATACAACCAGGTCTCATCACACAGCTGCTGTGTTTTTAATACCGATTCAATATGCCGTGCTATGCGGCCACTCTGTGAGTCTGCTCGATGGCTGCCGCAGATAATACCTATTTTCATAGCGAGTTCCTGATGTTGAGCGCTAGATCTCCAGCCATGCAGGGACGGGTAGTCCCTTGTTGTGCAGGTAGACCGGGTTGAATAGTTTGCTCTGGTAGCGCTGCCCATAGTCACACAGAATAGTGACGATGGTATGTCCGGGACCCATTTCTCTGGCGAGCCGCACAGCACCCGCGATGTTCACACCGGCCGATCCACCGAGGCACAGGCCCTCGTGCTGGAGTAGGTCAAAGATGTAGGGAAGCGCTTCTTTGTCGGAAATGGAATAGGAGGTGTCTACGTCGGCCTCTGCCACATTTGCTGTGACATGATTGATGCCGATACCTTCCATGATGGAGTTACCTTCACTGGGAGTTAGCTCTCCAGTCCGAAAAAAACTGTCCAACGATGCGCCTTCAGGATCGGCAAGACCAATGCGGATGTTCCGATTGCGAGCTTTGAGCGCACTAGACACTCCAGCCAGCGTGCCGCCCGTGCCAACCGCGCAAACGAAGCCATCCACTTTGCCATCTGTTTGTGCCCAGATCTCGGCCCCTGTTGTGTCGCGGTGAATCGCCATATTGGCGAGGTTGTCAAACTGGCGAGCCCAGACAACGCCGTGCTGTTCGCTCTGCGCGAGTTTAGTCGCGAGGCGCTCTGCTGTATGAATATAGTGATTGCTGTCGGTATAGGACGTTGCCGGTACCAGATGCAAATCAGCGCCCAGCAGCTCCAGTGAGTCGATCTTTTCTCTGGACTGGCTTAGCGGCATGACCACAGTACTGGTGTAGCCCAGCGCGTTTGCGATCAGGGTCAGGCCGATTCCTGTATTGCCTGCAGTTCCTTCGACGATGCGGCCGCCTGGCTCCAGTTCGCCGGCTTCCTCGGCGGCGCGAATGATGCCGAGCGCTGTGCGATCCTTTATTGACCCGCCAGGGTTTAAGAATTCGGCCTTGCCAAGGATTGTACAACCAGTCGCCGCCGACGCCTGCCGCAAGTGCAATAGCGGGGTGTTACCGATCAGTTGCGTAACGTCTGAGGAGAAAACCAACGCGCCGACTCCGGAAATGATGGCTGGTCAGTATGCCATAGCGTCGCGTCGCGGTCAGTGTTGGTGAGCTCACGCACGAGACTTGAGTCTGTCCACAGCCATCTACCTTTGACCATCTGGTAGATGGCTCGCCTGACAATGCTTGGTGGGATACAGTAGTGCGAATTGTCACGGGAGGGATAGACGTTGAATAAAGTGTTGCTACTGGTTGGTGTTGTATTGGTCGTACTTGGCCT
>CALINF010000188.1 GCA_938045215.1 uncultured Halieaceae bacterium
GGCGGCAGCTGCCTTCCACACCGCAGGAAAACCTTGTCAGTAGACAGATGCGCGCACGCCTGCGCTGGCGAGATCCCAGGCTGCGATTGTACGTGGTGAGTGCCATTGGGCTGTTTGTTGGTTTTTCGGGCATTCAGCAGACACTGGGCTTTCAACTGCAGGACAAGTTATCCCTTACCGGTATCCAAACTGCACAGATGACCGGGGCCGCACTGATGGTGTCCGCCACATTCACATTCATCATGCAGGTCACCGTCATGCAACGGCTCAAGCTGAGATCACTGCAGTTCGTGCGGCTAGGCCTGTTGTCCATGATGTTCGGTGCAGCGACGATATCAGCATCCGACAGCTTCGCCGTACTGGCCGTGGGTATGGCGTTCCTGGGCGCGGGTCTGGGGTTGTGTATGCCAGCTATCTCAGCAGGTGCGTCGCTGGCTGTCACGCCAGAAGAGCAAGGTGGTGCAGCCGGACTCATCAGTGCCTGTCCCGCTCTCGGCTTTATCGCTGGGCCTATTTGTGCAGGAGCGCTCTACCAGATCAACGGCTCGCTGGCGCCGCTGTTTAGCGCCGCCGTGTTCTTTGTACTACTGGTGATACTGGTGGTGAAAGACCGCTAGGCCGGTGCGACCAGAATGCGCTCCAGCGCGGTGCGAGCCTGCTCCGGTATGGGTACAGACTGATTCGTCGCCCGCTCTACGAACACGTGCACAAAGTGACCATGGGCAACCGCGCTGGTCTCGCCCTGCTTGAATATGCCAATGCCGTATTGCACGGAGCTGCGTCCAAGCCGATCGACCCGCACGCCAGCCTCAATCTTATCAGGGTACATAATTGGTGAGTGATACTCGCACCCGGAGTTCACAACAAAACCCACGACGGGCGCATCGGGCAATACCAGGCCACCCTCTTCTATCAGATAGTTATTGGCAGCCGTATCGAAGTACGCGTAATACACCACATTGTTCACGTGCCCGTAGATATCGTTGTCTTCCCAGCGGGTTGTAATGGGGTAGAACGCCCCATAGTCAGCGCGAGTGGGAATGGCTGCCCGGCTCATTGAGCCTGCCCGTATGCAGCGCGGTATACGCAGAGCGCGTCGTCGTAATCTACATCACGTGGATTATTAACCAGCAGCCGCTGCTGCAGCATTGCGTCTTGCGCCAGCATTTCCAGATCGGCTTCCTTCACCCCGGCTTGCTGCAGTGTCGCAGGCAGTTGTACATCATCTATCAGGCTGCGCAGCGCTGCGATCAGCGCCTGGGTTTTCGCCTCGTCGCCGCCTGCAACAGGACTGCCCGTAACAATCTCTGCGAGCTCGGCGTAAAGGCCGCTCGCATGTGACGCATTGAATTCCAGCACGCTGGGCAACACCAGAGAGTTACTGAGCCCATGCGGAATATGATAGTGACCCCCCAGGGGGTAGGCCAATGCATGAACCGCTGCGACCGGTGCATTGGCAAAAGCCTGGCCTGCCAACATTGCACCAAGCAGCATATTGGCCCGGGCTTCACGATTGCCACCGTCGAGCACAGCAGTGCGGATATTGCGCGACAGCAGATGCAGCGCCTGACGTGCAAGGTTGTCTGACAACGGGTTTTTCTTGTGCCTTGAGGTATAAGCTTCGATAGCGTGCACCATCGCATCGACACCTGTCATAGCGGTGACAGCCGGAGGCAGTCCCAACGTGAGGTCTGCATCGAGTACAGCTACATCGGGTAACAACACCGCCGATGACACGCCGGCCTTGGTGGTCTCGCCAGTAGTGATAACAGCAACCGGTGTCACCTCTGAGCCCGTCCCGGCCGTGGTCGGCACCAGAATCAGCGGCAACCGCGCTACGCTTACCTGATCGACGCCATACATTGACTGCAACGTCTGATCGCCGCCCAACAGTGCAGCAACCACTTTCGCCACATCCATTGAGCTGCCGCCACCCACAGCAATCACGCCGTCTACGCCGGCCTCGCGAGCCTGCTTCGCAGCGGCTTCAACTGTTGCCTCGGGAGGATCTTCGCGCACCTGGTCAAACAACGTCACTTGCAGGCCAGCTGACTCAAGCGCAGCCGCCACCGGCTGCACAAGCCCTATCTGGATCAGCCCCGGGTCGGTTACCAGCAAGGGTCGCTTGACCCGAAGTGCGGCGCAGTGATCCGAGAGGCTCAATGCTGCACCGGCAGCACTGACGACACGGGCGACGGTATTAAACGTGAACGGCTGCATAGCTATCTACTATCTCCGAATTATCAGACTGTTGTGAGTATCAGGTAGTAAGAATAACCTTACCCAGTGCGCGACGCTCCACCATGCAGTTGAATGCATCAGCATACTGCTCCAGCGGATAGACATCGGTCACAACCGGATTCAGTTGCCCCGCCTCGAACATATCCCACAGTTCCTTGATATTCTGCGCGTTCTCAGCAGGTTCTTCTGCAGTAAAACGTCCCCAGAATACGCCCACCAGAGAACAGCCCTTGAGCAACGTGAGATTTAGCGGAATCTTGGGGATAGGACCGCTGGCAAAACCGATAACCAGATAGCGGCCATTCCATGCCATGCCGCGGATGGCAGGCTCAGCATAGTCCCCACCGACCGGGTCGTAGACCACATCCACGCCTTTACCACCGGTGAGTTCCTTGATGGCTTCCTTCAGAGGCGTATTGCTGTAGTTAATTACCTCATCGGCGCCCAGACGCTTGCACAGCTCCAGCTTCTCATCGCTGCTGGCTGCTGCGATAACCCGCGCACCCATCTGCTTGCCCAGTTCTACCGCAGTGATACCCACACCACCGGCCGCACCCAGTACCAGCATCGTCTCGCCAGCCTTGAGATTAGCGCGTTGCTTGAGCGCGTAGTACGACGTGAAGTAGGTGACCCCAATACCAGCTGCCTGCTCATAGCTCAGCTTCTCGGGCATGGGCGAAACCCCCATCTCATGCGCAGCCACCTTCTCGGCGAAGCTATTGTGGCCTGTCATGGCGATAACCTTGTCACCAACCTTGTAGCGAGTAACAGCTGAACCCACCGCAAGCACATCGCCCGCACACTCACCGCCTGTCACAAACGGCATGTCTGGCTGCATCTGATACTTGCCCTGAATCATAAGAACATCGGGGAAGTTCAATCCCGCTGCTTTTACACCAATCAATACGTCGTGCTCACCCACTTCAGGATCTGGCCACTCTGTTGCCAGTTCCAGCTTGTCGGCCATGCCGTGTTCCTTACAAATCACTGCCTTCATGATGATCTCCGTAATCTGTCAATTATCGTGGCACCCGGGAAGCCCGGTCTGCCTGAAACAAAGACGGCGCCCTTGGGCGCCGTGTATAGTCAATCAGGGTAGTTAAGCCACCTCGAAGAGGCCAGCTGCTCCCATACCACCGCCCACGCACATGGTAACTACCACATACTTGACGCCGCGGCGCTTGCCTTCGATCAGCGCGTGGCCAACCATGCGTGACCCGCTCATGCCGTAAGGGTGACCGATTGAAATGGCACCACCACTGACGTTCAGTTTATCGTTATCGATGCCCAGCTTGTCGCGGCAGTAAAGAACCTGCACCGCAAAGGCTTCGTTAAGTTCCCACAAACCGATATCACCTACCGACAGACCGTGCTGCTTGAGCAACTTGGGTACAGCGAAAACCGGGCCGATGCCCATCTCGTCTGGCTCACAACCGGCTACTGCCATG
>CALINF010000189.1 GCA_938045215.1 uncultured Halieaceae bacterium
TCGACGGGGCATTCAGGCTCACACAGGGCGCAGTCGATACATTCATCAGGGTGAATAACGAGAAAGTTGGGTCCCTCATAGAAGCAATCTACCGGGCACACCTCTACACAGTCTGTGTGCTTGCACTTAATGCACTGTTCGCCAACGATAAAAGTCATATGCGGTCTTACCCTGCAGGTGAGTTACGAAACGAGCGGGCATTCTACCCGCTACCCCTATTGAAGCCAAGTCTGCGCAGGGCTACTCCTGCAGCCGCGCTTTCAGGCTGTATAGGCGCTCAAGGGCCTGGCGCGGCGTTAGCTCGTCGATATCCAGCGCATCGAGTTCCTCCAGTATCGGGTGCGTCGCAGAGGTACTGAAAAGGTCGGTTTGAGTGATGCTTGCCGGTGTTACGGGGCCGCTGCCACTAACGCTGCCCTCGAGCTCCAGTTCGGCCAGTTTCTCACCCGCAGCACGCAGGACATCGTCGGGTATTCCCGCCAGCTTGGCGACCTGTAGACCAAAACTGCGATTGGCGGGACCCTCTTGTATGTGGTGAAGGAATACCACGTGATCCTGGTGCTCAGTGGCGTCAAGGTGCACATTGGCCATCGTTGTGCACTGCTGCGGCAACTGGGTCAGTTCGAAGTAGTGGGTGGCAAAGAAGGTGAATGCCTTGACCTTGCGCGCGAGTTCCACGGCTGCCGCCCAGGCCAGGCTCAGGCCGTCAAACGTGCTGGTTCCACGCCCCACTTCGTCCATCAGAATGAGGCTGCGAGGTGTGGCATTGTGCAGGATATTGGCGGTCTCGGTCATCTCCACCATGAAAGTTGAGCGGCCGCTGGCGAGATCGTCTGATGAGCCTATGCGGGTAAATATCCGGTCTATTGGAGCCAGCTTTACGGAGGCAGCAGGCACGTAGCTTCCAATGTGAGCTAACAGCGCAATCACGGCATTCTGACGCATGTAGGTGGATTTACCCCCCATATTGGGGCCGGTAATCAGTAGCATACGCCGGTTGGCGTTGAGCAGGGTGTCATTGGCAATGAAGGGGTCTTCGAGCACCTGCTCCACGACCAGATGCCGTCCCTGCGCAATTTCAAAGACCTCCTCTGAGCAGAATTGGGGGCAGCACAGGCGCAAGCTGTCGGCGCGTTCGGCAAGGTTGGCCAGGACATCAATCTCTGATACCGCCGCGGCTGTATCTTGCAGTTGCGCCAGGTCGTCATTGAGTCGCTCAATCAACTCATCATAAAGCGCTTTTTCGCGAGCCAGAGCACGACTCTTGCTGGAGAGTGCTTTGTCTTCGAACTGTTTGAGCTCTGGTGTGATGAATCGTTCGGCGTTCTTGAGGGTCTGACGGCGTATGTATTCAGTGGGCGCTTGCTCAGACTGCGATCGGCTGATCTCAATGTAGTAGCCGTGTACCCGGTTGTAGCCAACCTTCAGGCTGGCAATACCGGTAGCTTCCCGCTCTCGCCGCTCGATCTCCAGCAGATAGTCGCCAGCATTGGTGCTTATTGCACGCAGTTCATCCAGCTCCGCATCATATCCCTGTGCAATCACGCCGCCGTCGCGGATCACAACCGGCGGATTATCAATGACCGCTCTTTGCAGCAGGTCACACAGTGTCGGGTAATCACCTGCTTGTTCGCTGAGCAAGGCCAGGCGTGAAGAATCACAGTGCTTCAGCTCACTGCGCATCGGTGGCAGTGCAGCCAGAGAACTCAGCAGTCGTGTAAGGTCTCGCGGCCTCGCCGATCGCAATGCGACGCGGGCAAGAATACGCTCCATATCGCCGATGGGTTTTAGCGTCTCGCGCACGGTTTCATAGTAATAATTGTTACACAGCGTTGATATCGCCTGCTGTCTCAGCTCGAGTGTGTTGATATCGGTGAGTGGCCGATGCAGCCAGCGCCTCAGCAGACGACTGCCCATAGCGGTCGTTCCCCGATCCAATACCGACAACAGCGTATTGGTGTCGCCACCTGACAGGTTGGTGTCTATCTCCAGGTTGCGGCGCGTCGCGGCGTCCAAAATGACCGATTCGCAGCGGCTTTCGTGACCGATAGAGCGGATGTGGGGCAAATTACTGCGCTGGGTGTCCTTTACATACTGCAGCAGACACCCTGCCGCGGCGATGGCCAGATCAAGGCCATCACAGCCAAAGCCCTGTAAGTCATGGGTCTGGAATTGAGCACTAAGCGCGCGCACTGCGCCTGCAGTATCAAACTCCCAGGCTGGCTGCGAGCGCGCACCTCTGCGCGTTGTGATTGCCGTGTGTCCAATCGTTTCCTGATAGAGGGTTTCAGCAGGGGCAAGTCGTTGCAGCTCTCCAGTTAGCGCCTCCTCCGAATCGACTTCAAGCACACGAAACCGACCGCTACTGAGGTCCAGGTAGGCGAGCCCGAAGCGCATATCACGCTGCGCCACGGCCAGCAGCAGGTTGTCGACGCGCTCGTCCAGCAAGGCTTCATCACTCAGAGTGCCGGGCGTGACTACACGCACAACATTGCGTTCTACTGGGCCCTTACTGGTTGCGGGATC
>CALINF010000190.1 GCA_938045215.1 uncultured Halieaceae bacterium
GTACATCGGACCGCCACTGAAATTGCCCTGCGAATCCTGCTCGCGAAAGCGCACGGCGCATACGGCTTCTGCATACTTCGTTGCCATACCCAGCAGGGCCGTGATCCACATCCAGAACAATGCGCCGGGCCCGCCTAATGCAAGCGCTGTGGCCACCCCGGCAATATTACCCGTACCGATTGTTGCCGATAGCGAGGTCATCAGCGCACTGAATGGCGAGATGTCGCCCTCACCTTTACCGCCCCTGCCCTGCAACAATAAGCGCAGCGCCATTGGAATTTTGCGTACGGTAAGAAAACGAAGCCCCAGACTGAGATACAAGCCAGTGCCCAATAACAGCACCAGCATGACAGGACCCCATGCCCAGCCGTTTACAGTGGTTATTAAATCAGTCATTGGGATCCCCCGATCGCCCTGGTTCTGCACGTATTATTACTTTCCATCGCCACTGGCAGTGTTTGGCTTTCAGCTAGTCTAGCAGTTGAAGCCCTCGGCCTGAGGAAAAACGCCAAAGATGCCACCTGTATGCATAAATACGATATCTTCACATCCATCGAATCTGCCGCGGGCAATCTCCTGCGTCATACCCAGAAACGCTTTACCGGTATACACAGGGTCGAGCACTATGCCTTCGAGTTGGCTTAGCTCCCTGATCAAAGCGAACACTTCCGGCGAAGCAATACCGTAGCCCTCGCCAACATAACCGTCGAGCACGCGCGGCACGATATCGACAGCCGGTGCGTCGCTGTAGCGTTGTTGCCAGTCCATCGCATCGGCGTGCACTTTGTCGATAAAGTAGCGCTCATCGTCACACACGTTAACGCCCCACACGGTTGCCGGCAGTGAATGCAACGCCGCACCGAGCGTAAGTCCGGCCTGAGTACCGCCAGAGCCACTAGCCGTTACCAGGTGCGCCCGCGGTATACCCGAAGCATCGAAATCAGCATTCAGCTCCTCGCAGGCGGCGATATAGCCCCACGCGCCGATACCATCACTACCGCCTGTAGGTATGGCGAGCGCTTTACTGCCGCGCTGCGCATAGTGATCCTGCCAGTGTGCAAAAACATCCTGGAGCTCACGAAAATACTGCCTGGGCGGATAGCAACTGATTGTCGCGCCGGCGAGTTGATCCAACAGATAATTGCCATCTGAATGCTCGGGTTCCTCGCCACGCAGGATCAGGTGCACCTTCAGACCGAGCTGAGCCCCTACTAATGCCGTTGCACGACAGTGGTTGCTCTGCAGACCGCCACACGTTATCAGCGTATCGTAGCCATTATCCTGAGCGTGGGCAGCGATGAACTCGAGCTTACGCACCTTGTTGCCACTGAGCGTGCTGCCTGTCAGGTCGTCCCGCTTAACCCACAGGCGATGGCCGCCGCCCCAGCGCTGGGAGGCCCTGTTGAGCGGCTGCAGCGGTGTTGGAGTGCAGGCCAGATCAATCCGCCTGGGATAGGTAAGCGGCATGCTAGCCTATGGACTTCAGCGTACCCTTGGGAAGTACGGCATGAATATGTACGCGCTGAAACTTGAGTTCCACCTTGTCAGAGACGGTTAACACAATGTAGTTGTCATCAATGGAGGCAATCTTGCCAAGAATACCCGAGGTGGTGACAACCTCGTCACCCTTGCTTAGAGCCGATACCATCTGCGCATGCTCTTTCTGGCGCTTACGCTGAGGACGGATGGCTATAAAATAAAACAGAACAAACAGGCCGACCAGAAACACGATCTGGAATACTTCGCCGCCTTGACCAGCGGGCGCACCCGCCTCCTGTGCCTGAGCACTGGCAATAAACAAACTCATAGTCTTTTTCCCGGTAAAATGATGGCCGCTATGGCCGCGAAAAACGTCGATACTTTACAGGGCTTACCCCAAGCTAGCAATCGTAGGGCGGCCTGTGCGCGTCAGGTAACAATCTCCAGTGCATAATCCATGATCTGCGGTGCATGATCCGAGAACCGTTCGTCTTTGTAGATTGAAGCCGCTAGAACTTTCGACTTAAGCCCGGGCGAAATTACCTGATAGTCCAATCGCCAACCGACATTTTTTGCCCAGGCCTGACCCCGATTGGACCACCATGTGTATTGATCCTCCTCCGGGTTAACAAGCCGAAACGAGTCGATATAGCCCACATCGTTGTACAGGGTATCCAGCCAGGCGCGCTCGTCCGGGAGAAAGCCAGAGTTCTTGCGGTTACCCCGCCAGTTTTTTAGGTCTATCTCCTTGTGACAGATATTCCAGTCAGCACAGATGATAAATTCACGTCGCTTGCGCCGCAGCGTTTTTAAATGATCAAGAAAGGCGTCCATGAACCGATATTTGCGCGCCAACGCTTCTTCACTACTGGAGCCTGAAGGCAAGTACAGTGAAATTACCGACAAGCCCTTGTAATCGGCCTGGATGTAGCGCCCTTCAGAATCCAGAGGATCCCAGCCCAGCCGTGTTGTGACCTTCGATGGTTTAACACGAGAATAGACCGCCGTTCCGCTATAGCCCTTTTTTTGCGCGTCGTTGTAATAGCAATGGTAGCCCTGTGGGTGGAACACCGAATCTTCGAGCTGGTGCACCTGCGCCTTGGTCTCCTGTATACACACCACATCAGCGTCTGCATCGCGCAGCCAGTCGAAGAAGCCTTTGCGCGCCGCAGCGCGGATACCGTTGGTGTTGCAGGTTATGATTTTGGCCATGATTATCCCTGTTAAGTTAGGGCACGCAGTGTAAACGATGAGTGCAACTCGCGGAATCGGAAATGTTTGCTATGCTTTTCTAGCCTGAAATGCGTAGGTCTTTTCAAGCAACCGTGGGAGAGCTATGGAAAAAACAATCGCTGAAACGAATCGCGCAATTGCACACGCGCTCTCCACCAATCTCGCGCGCCTGCTCATGGAGGTGGGAGGCGACTTCGATCGCTGCGTGCTCGCGCGACTACAGCAGGCAGGCTATCCCGATATCAGGCCAGCCCACCAAACAGTTTTTGCCAATTTGGGTACTGGTGCGGTGCGCGTCTCCGAACTCGCTGAACGTGCGCAGGTGACCCAGCAAGCGATGGGAAAAACATTGAAAGAACTTGAGCGACTAGGCTATATCGTTCGCCGCATTGACGCTCAGGACAAGCGCGCCAAGGCGATAGCCCTCACTGACAAAGGTGAGGCGTTGGCCCAGCATGCCCTCCGTGTTCAAGCTCAGGTACGGCAAGAGTACGCCATCAAG
>CALINF010000191.1 GCA_938045215.1 uncultured Halieaceae bacterium
GGAATTTCATGTCTGTCACCTGTCGTTATAAATGTAAGCTGAAAATGTGAGTTGAGTGTGTGAAAAGTGTCTGAGAATGCAGTGTATGTGAACCGTGAAAGCTACGCCACGCGTCGATATCCGGTTTTTCTGGCATTCGCAATTTGCTGGGGTACAATCTTGCGCCTTTCTCCCAAGATGCAAATGTCATGTGGTTCAAGAACCTTCGCGCCTATCGGCTGACGACCCCTATAGATTTTACACCTGAGCAAATGTCTGATCAGCTTGAAGCGAGAGCGTTCAAGCCGTGCACGCCGGCCCAGCCATTGGCCCTGGGCTGGGTTGCCCCGGTTGGAGGCGAGGAAGCAGCCCTGGTACATGCGGCTAACGGCCGCTACCTGATCAAGCTCAAGCGGGAGGAGAAGTTGCTGCCGTCTACAGTTGTCCGCGAACAGCTGGATGAAAAAGTGGCCCTGATCGAGTCAGAGCAGGGGCGCAAAGTGTATCGCAAGGAGCGTCTCACGCTGAAAGACGAGATTGTGCAGGATTGCCTGCCACGCGCCTTTACTCGCTCCTCATCAATCTACGCCTATATCGACACTCGGGCTCGCTGGATAATGGTAGATGCAGCCAGTGCCGCTCGGGCGGAGGAACTGCTCAATCTGTTGCGCGACTGTATAGGCAGCTTTCCCGTGGTACTGCCACAGGTGAATAATGCACCGATTGCAACGATGACCGGCTGGTTGGTACACCGGAGTTTGCCTGATGACTTCGAACTGGGCGGAGAGTGTGAGCTGCGCGAACTGGGGGAAGAGGGCGGTATCGTGCGCTGTCGAGGAGTTGATTTGCTCAGCGAAGAGGTGGAGACTCATCTGCACGCTGGCAAGCAGGTTGCCCGAATATCCCTGCACTGGGATGAACGCGTGCAGCTGGTGTTGGCAGAGGACCTGTGCCTGCGGCGCCTCAAGTTTGCGGATGAATTGATGAAAGAGAATGAAGACATACCCGAGGCAGATGATGCGGCGCGATTGGATGCAGACTTCGCCCTGATGTCTGAAGCGGTTACTGACCTGCAGAACCGTGTCATCGAGATATTTGGCGGAGAAGCCGAGTAGCTCTCTCATGAAAAGCCGCCCGGACACAGACGACTATCGGGGCTTGTTTCTGGCGGATGTTCCTGTGATGGATATGCGAGCACCCGCCGAGTTTGCGCATGGCGCATTTCCCAGTGCACAAAACCTACCACTAATGACCGACGATGAGCGCGCGCAGGTGGGCACCTGTTATAAGCGAGAGGGCCAGGCAGCGGCGATGGAGCTGGGCCATGCGCTCGTGGCCGGTGATGTGCGTGATGCGCGGATGCACCAGTGGCTGGGGTTCGCCAGCGCGCATCCCAATGGCTATCTGTATTGCTTTCGCGGCGGTCTGCGTTCCCAGACCGTGAAAGCCTGGCTTGCAGAGCAGGGTGTGGACTATCCGCTGGTGAAAGGCGGCTACAAGGCGATGCGCCGTTTCCTGATCGATGAACTCGAACGCTCGCTAGCGAATATCGAGCTGGTACTGATTGCCGGAAAGACCGGCACCGGTAAAACCCGCGCCATCAATGCGCTATCAAACAGTATCGATCTGGAAGGATTGGCTTGTCATCGCGGGTCAAGCTTCGGTCAATTATTGCAACCTCAGCCCTCGCAGATTGATTTCGAAAACCAGATCAGTATTGCGCTACTTAAACAGCACGCTGCAGGTAGCAAGCGTGTGTTTGTAGAAGATGAAGGGCGCCTTATCGGCCGGTTGTCGCTACCGGAGTCTTTGCGCACTGCGATGTTGGAGGCATCAATGGTGGTGATCGAGGAAACGCTCGAGGCGCGCATTGATGTTGTTCTTGCTGACTACGTGGTTGATCTGGGCGTACGCTATGCCAAGGCCTATGGGGCTGACGGTCCGCGGATGCACTGCGAGCGGTTGCAGGGCGATCTCTACCGTATCCGCAAGCGGTTGGGCGGTGCGCGTCAGCAGGCTTTGTCGGACCTGATAGCCCAGGCGTTTGTGATGCAGCGTGAACACAATAATGACTTGATGCATCGGCAATGGATTGGTCAGCTATTGGCAGACTACTATGACCCCATGTACGACTATCAGCTGCAGCAACGGCAAGGCAAGCTGCGTTCCAGCGGGTCGCGAGAGGCCGTGATTGCCTGGGCAAAGCAAGCGCGATGATTGTATGTTGCCCGTAACGCAGAAGCGCAAAGACCTGGTATTGGTTGGCGGGGGGCATGCACACGCACTGGCGCTGCGTATGCTCGCTATGCAGCCGATGGCGGATGTACGCATCACGCTGATTTCACCGGCCAGTCACACGCCCTACTCGGGGATGTTGCCAGGGCTGATCGCAGGTCATTACACCTTCGAACAAACGCATATCGACCTGGTGCGCCTGAGCGAGTGGGCGCAGGTCCGCTTTATCTGCGCCGAGGTGACGGGTTTCGACCCAGTAGCGCAAACAGTTTCAGTCCCGGGACGACCGGCTATAGGATACGACGTGCTTAGCCTGGATATTGGCTCGCAGCCGGAGCTGGACTCGGTTATGGGTGCCCGCGAGTTTGCCACGCCGGTTAAGCCGGTCGCAGATCTGTGGCAGCGATGGAACGGATTTCTCGCCACATCTGATGGCACGCCAGCGCGTATCGCTGTGGTTGGTGGCGGCGCAGGTGGGGTTGAGTTGGTACTGGCAATGGCTTGCCGCCAGCAAGGAAACTCGCAGCGTTTTGATTTGTACTGTGGTGGCGACGACATCCTGGCCGGCTATAACGCCAGCGCGCGTCGTTCCGTCTACCGTGCCCTCGAGCAGTTTGATGTTGGAGTTCACTGTGGCAAACGCGTCAGCGAAGTACATGCTGGTGCACTCCACTTCGAGCCAGGTGACTCAGCTCCCTTCGATCAGCTTTTCTGGTGT
>CALINF010000192.1 GCA_938045215.1 uncultured Halieaceae bacterium
ATAATCCATCGCCAGTGCAAGCTCTGCTAGCGTAAGGCTCATCTGCCCAGCGCCCACGAGCAGCAGGCGCTTTTGTGGACCGAAACACTGCTCAACTCGGTCGGACTCCAGCGACAGCGCAACGTACTGCTCACAAGACGCGTACGCAACGTCACCCGTGGCCAACTGCAACGTGCGCACAATACAGCGTCGCAGGCTCAGCTGCTGTAGCACCGCATCAACCCACTTCAGACTTGCGTCAACCGCCAGTAGTGGCTCTACCAATACATGAAGCCGACCACCACAGGGCAGACCAAGGCGCTCATTCTCTTGCGCAGTAACACCGTATTCAATCTGTTGCGGCAGTGTCAGGCTAATGTCACCAGCGCGAATGCGCGCCAGTAGATCGTCTTCAACACAACCGCCCGACAGCGAGCCGACCTGTTCTCCCGCATCATTGCATGCCAACATAGCGCCAATCGGTCGCGGCGAACTGCCAACGGTACCTACAATGGTGCATAGCCAGGTACGTTTACCAGCTGTCAGCCAGTCACGAACACGAGCCAATACATCCTGTTCCTGTGCACGCATGGGGCGCTATCCTCCCTGAGTCAGTCTTGTTTCGCCACTGCAGCGCCGTGGGCCCAATGCTCATCCAGCAGTCGACCTATCGTGTTTGGGTGCACCAGATGAGCGCCATACCAGGTATGCAAGCAACGAATACGACTGAAATCAGCAATGCCACCAATGCCACGAGTTGTTAACGCCACGCCAAAGCCCGTGGCGTCCAGCACTTGCCGTTCGTCCTCTGTGAGAAAGGAATCCCTGAGTGCGATGTGAGAGCGATGGTCCGCAATCATCTGCGCTCGCAAATCAGCGTCATTGTCCACGCGCTCCTGCAATACCGTGATCAAACCACCAGCCTCCTCCCGGTCAATACGCAGGCAGATAGCGGGATCTATAAGCCAAAACAGCGTTGGAAATGGTTTGCCATCTACAAGGGACGCAACACGAATAACCTGTGGCTTTCCCGCCCCGGACACCACAGGTACGTCACGCAACCCTCGCGGCTCACGGCCAAGTAATTGAGTGATTTCGCTGATAACTTCAGGTGTAGCAGGCACTGGCATATTCAGGGTATTACTCAGGGATTTCTGCAAAAACCCTATTGTACGCAAAATCCTGCGTGTCGGGCGAATACGCATCTATTTGACAATAGTAGGACAGCGGCCTAAAGTCCGCCCCACATCAGGTGCCTGCCGCCTCGAACGACTGAGGCTGGGTAGGTTAAATGGGAAGTGTGCAGCACCTTCATTACGCAAGCACCACTGCCCCCGCAACGGTAATCAGCCACGCGCTGTGAGTCCGATACCTGCCTGATGTTGAACAACGATGGAGCGGAGGGCTTCATTCGATGGTTGCCCGGCATTCCCGCCGCGTTCCCTGGATTCCCTCTCTCAATCGCCACACCTTTTAGGCTTTTGAGGACTATGCATGAAATCTTTTACCAAATTCGGTAGCGCTGCGGCTTTGCTGTGCCTGCCAACTCACGCAATGGCACAAACAACGATCGAGGAAGTGATCGTTACCTCCTCGCGTATAGCCATGCCGCTGCGGCAGGTGGGCACATCAGTTTCGATTGTATCTGCTGCTGATATCGAACAACGCGGCTTTAGTTCACTCTATGAAATTCTGCGCACCCAACCGGGTGTTGCGGCCAGCAACGCTGGCGGAGCCGGCAAGGCGAGCACACTCCGTATCAGGGGCGAGGAAGGTTTTCGCACTTTAGTGCTGCTCGATGGCATCGATATATCAGATGCCTCAAGCCCCCAGGTCAGCCCTCGCATGGAACAACTATTGAGCTCCGGCATTGGCCGCGTCGAAATTCTGCGGGGACCACAAGGATTGATGTATGGCGCTGACGCCGGTGGCGTGATTAACATTACCAGCCTCGAGCCAAATGACGACTCGATTGGCCAGCTATCAGCAGAAGCTGGAAAACATGGGACAACGGAGTACGCTGGCAACCTGGGCGCCGAGATAGGTTCATTCGATGTCGCCTTATCCGCTGCAAGGCTTGAAACGGACGGCTTCAATGCACGGTCTACTGACGCTGACTTGCGTGATGACGACGGTTTTCAAAATACAACGCTACACGGGCGTTTTGGCTGGAACGCGAGCGAAAGCCTGCGTGCGCAGTTGGTCGTGCGGCAGGTGGACAGCGACAATGACTACGACAGCTGCTTCACAACCGACACATTCAGCCCTACCGACAAGTGCACCGACAAATTCGAACAAAACAGTATGCGCATCTCAGGCGAATACACGTATGGCAACTTCATGCATGAACTTGCCTATAACATCAGCGACACTGATCGAGAGTTTTACTCAGAAGGTATCAGCAGCTTCCGCCCCAAGGGAGAGATCGAATCGGCGGGCTATCTTGGGAGCTATCGTCACTCACAAGCGCTGCAATTGGTTTACGGTATCGATCTGGAGACCGAATCAATTGACGATGGCAGTTTCGACACTGATCGCGATCAGGACGGCTACTATCTCGAGTATCAAGGTTCTTTTGTCGATAACATCTTCGTAACCGCGGGTGCAAGATATGATGATAACGAAGACTTCGGCTCACACACCTCGTATCGCGTCAGTGGCGCGTATCTGATTCCTCTAGGAAGTGGAGAAACAAAGCTTCGAGGGTCTTATGGCACTGGCTTTCGCGCCCCAAGTCTCTATGAAATTTCCTATAACGCCGGTCCCTTTGCATCACCACCGGCATCTGACACGCAGTTGAAGGAAGAAAAAAGCAGCGGATTTGACCTTGGGGTGTCATGGACATCTCCAACAGGGCTGTACCTCGAAGCTGTGTATTTTGATCAAACAGTCAGCGACGAAATCTTCTTCGATCTAGCCGGATTTTCCGGCTATCTGCAAGGGAACGGCGACGCCGATTCAAGCGGAGTAGAACTTGTGCTGGAGTGGCCTGTTGCCGATTCCATCTCTCTTGCTGCGAACTACACCTACAATGATACCGAAACGGAATCGAATGCTCCGCGAGCATTTCGACCACAGTATTTGGCCAATCTGGGCGTCAACTGGCAACCGCTCAACAGTCGTTTGGTCATAGGAGTAAACGCCCGCCTATCGCGTGACGCACAGGGTGTTGCAGGAGAGTCTCTGGATGACTATGAAGTTATTGATCTGAACGCAAGCTTCAAAGTCTTCGCAGGAGTGGAGGTTTTTGGAAGAATAGAGAATCTTACCGACACCGATTATGAAGAGGTTCCCACCTACAACACCAGCAGCCGCGCCGGCTATGCTGGTGTACGCTACAACTTTTAGGAGAGTGATCTATGAGCGAAGCCGAGCGCAAGAATGCAAAGCATAAAGCAGCCATGGAGAAACAAAAAGCTAACGTCGATGCCAGCATTGAGGCCGCCGATGAAGACCGTGGTGTAGCGATACTTCTTACAGGCAACGGGAAAGGTAAAACCAGTTCAGCGTTCGGTATGATCATGCGTGCGTTGGGGTATGGCCACAAAGTGGGCGTTATCCAGTTTATCAAAGGAGAGCAGTTGTCCGGTGAAGAGCTCTATCTGCGGGATCACTGCCCACAGGTGGAGTTCCACCAGATGGGGACCGGTTTCACATGGGACACCCAGGATCGCTCGGGGGATATCGCAGCGGCACAACGTACCTGGGCCTATGCGCTGCCAATGCTACGTGACTCAAGCATTGACCTTGTGGTCCTGGACGAACTCACCTATATGATCGCTTTTGACTACCTGCCTGAAGAAGAGATAGTGGAGGCGATCGTCTCACGCCCGAAAAACCAGAGCGTTGTTGTTACAGGGCGTGGCGGTGGCAGCAAACTACAGGACATCATGGATACCGTATCGGAGGTCAAGGATATCAAACATGCCTTCAATGCAGGTATAAAGGCGCGCCGGGGTGTTGACTATTAGGCAACGCCTGCCTGCCAACTGGCTGGTCCTGGGACTGGCGCTGGCGTTGTTGCCCACAGGACTACTCGCGTTGTCTCAGGGTGCAGCCGATCTAGCCATGCGCGATGTTCTGGCTGCGCTGGTTATGCCAGGTCTCAGCGACCCAACCGAGCAGGCTGTATTGATAGTTCGTGAAATACGACTGCCGCGAGTCCTGTTGGCGGCCGTGGTAGGAGCCATACTTGCCTTGTCCGGGGCTGCCATGCAGGGACTGTTTCGAAACCCCCTGGCCGACCCCAGCCTGATTGGTGTTACTGCCGGTGCCTCACTTGGAGCTGCTATTGTTATCGTTGTAGCGGGGCTGAACGTATCGTCTGAGTTTCAACTTACACTGATTAGCACGGGGGCTTTCGCCGGCGGACTGCTGGCCGTCATTGTTGTTTACCGTCTTGCCACTTCACCGAACGGCACATCCGTTGCCACCATGCTGCTCGCGGGTATCGCAATAACAGCACTCGCCGGAGCCCTGGGCGGTCTACTGGAATTTCAAGCCAGCAACGACATGCTGAGGCGTATCAGTCTTTGGAAAATGGGAGCAATCGACAGTGCCAGCTATGCACGCCTGGGCCTGGCCAGTGGAATCTGCCTGTTACTGGCCACAACCATCCCTCGTTTTGCGCACGCGCTGGACGCAATGCTACTGGGCGAGTCAGAGGCCAGACATCTGGGTATCGATACTGACAAGGTGAAGCGCCTCCTTGTGGTTCTTGTCGCACTCGGGGTAGGTGTTTGCGTTGCCCTGGCCGGTACTATTGCGTTCGTCGGCCTCGTCGTACCGCATCTCGTGCGGTTGTTGATTGGCCCCGCACATAAAGGATTGCTTCCAGCATCAGCATTGGCCGGTGCGCTACTGCTGATTCTGGCAGACATGATCTCGCGCACCATGCTCGCACCAGCGGAAGTTCCCGTGGGCATCATTACAGCGATTCTGGGCGTGCCCTTTTTCATTGTTCTGCTACGTCAACGGCATCAGTACGGCATGCAGACATGAGCGTGTTGTCGTTGCATGATATTCATGCCGCTCCGTGGGGATCTCCGCTGTTACACGGCATTCATTTCGACCTTCAACCTGGAGAGATATTAGGAGTAGCGGGACCCAATGGGGCCGGCAAGTCCACATTACTGGAAGTGGTTGCAGGAATCGCTGCGACTACAAAGGGTGAAGTGAGCCTGCTGTCGCAACCGATGGCGCGCTGGTCAGCACGTGAGCGCGCGCAGCGCCTTGCTGTGCTACCACAGTTATCCTTGTTGAGCTTCCCCTACACTGTAGAGGAGGTCATCCTGATCGGCAGGGTACCCGGCAATAGCAGCCGGCAGGAAGATCTGACAATCCTTAGACAGGTTATGGCAGCCACCGATACCACATCACTGAGCGGTCAACTTTATACACAGCTCTCCGGCGGCGAAAAGCAGCGCGTCCAACTGGCGCGGGTACTCGCCCAGATATGGCACGAGCATGACATGAGCGACCGGGTTCTGCTGCTGGATGAGCCTACAACAGCACTCGATCTCACCCATCAGCAGCAGCTATTGGCTTTACTAAAAGAGCTGTCTGATCGTGGACTGGCGGTAATCGTTACGCTACATGACTTCAACCTGCTCGCCGCTTTAGCGCATCGCGTACTGGTGATCGCAGGCGGCAGACAGATCGCTCTGGGCAGTACTCAATCTGTTTTAACCCGGCAACTGTTTGAAGAAGTGTTTTCAACCCAGGTGATTATCTCTACGCACCCAACACGGGGGCACCCCATGGTGATTTCAGCGTGAAGTGCAGGCTGTGTCGGCATCGGACATCACCAGTGCTGGTAAACACATCGGTGCTGATACTGGTTCTGATTCTTACCACCCTTTCCCCTCGCGGAATCAGCGCAGAACAAATTTCTGTCACAGATTCACAAGGTCATCTCATTTTACTGACCGCACCTGCGCAGCGCATAGTCGCACTTGCACCGCACCTGGTGGAGAATATTTTCAGTGCGGGAGCAGGCGGTAAGTTGGTGGGAGCTGTCGGCTATAGCGATTTTCCACCTGCAGCGCAGTCTCTACCCATTGTTGGCGACTTTGGCACATTCAGCATCGAGCGCATCGCGCAGCTGAAGCCTGATCTCATCCTGATATGGGGATCAGGGAACGGTCCAGCTGCGTGGGAGAAGCTACAAACGCTCGGCATCCCCGTTTACGTCGATGAAATCAGGGATCTTGATGACATTCCAGCGAGCCTTCGTAACATCGGACAGCTGGCCGGTACAGCAGAGTTAGCCGAGCTCGCTGCGCGCGGCTTCGAGCTTGACATCGAGACCTTGCGCTCTCGTCATGCCGGGATGAACACTGTGTCGGTTTTTTACCAGATATGGCACGAGCCGTTACAAACACTCGGCGGCGACCATCTCATGAACCAGGTTCTGTCGCTCTGTGGCGGCAACAATATTTTCGCTAATGCCGCCGGCCTTGCGCCCGTCGTCAACATAGAGTCTGTGCTAATTGCCAATCCGTCTGCGATTCTTGCCAGCGGAGCGGGTCCTGACCAACCCCAGTGGTTGCAGCGATGGCAGGACTACCCAACCCTTAAAGCAGTTCAAACCGGCCAGATTTACTATCTCGACCCCGACCTGATTCAGCGCCCCACTCTACGCCTGGCTACCGGCGCAGAGCTGGTATGTCAGAATTTGAACAAGGCCAGAAAACACGCAGAAAACTGATAGCTACCGTAGTTTCGCACTCGTACAGCTTCAATACGTGGCCTGATTGCCGGCTGTATCGGTACGTCCGATCTGATCAATAGCGTAGGTATACACAACGTCTGTGCTGGAGTTCAGTGCGGTTTCAGCTGAATCCTGGATGACGCTGATAATGAATCCAACCGCAACCACCTGCATGGCAATTTCCAGTGAAATACCGAACAGGGAGCAGGCCAATGGTATTAGCAACAAACTGCCCGACGGAACTCCGCTTGCGCCACAGGCCGATAGAGCGGCAATCAGACATAGCACCAGAGCCGTGCCAAACGAAACATCAATACCCAGCGTATTGGTTGCAGCAAGGGTAAGTACGGTGATCGTAATCGCAGCGCCCGCCATATTCACGGTGGCCCCGATGGGGATAGTCACTGTATACAGCTCTTCACTGATTCCCAGCTTCTTCGCGAGATTGAGATTCACTGGAATATTAGCCGCAGAACTGCGAGTAAAAAAAGCGGTCACGCCAGACTCCTCGAGACAGTGAAAGACTACCGGATAGGGATTCTTTCCACTGAGCACAAAGACAATAATCGGGTTGACAACCAAAGCAACAAACAACATCGCGCTTACCAGTAATACGGCAATACTGGCATAGCTAGCCAGTGCCTCGATACCGATCGTGGCGACGGTGACGCAGACAAGTCCAAATATACCTACCGGTGCGAGCTTGATGACATAACGCACAATATCACTGATACCATCGGCACAGGTTTGCAAATGCTCCTTGAAGGATGCCGAGGCGGCGCGAAAGCTCACACCCAATAGTATTGCCCAGGTCAGGCACCCAAGAAAATTGCCCGTAAGTAATGCATTCACAGGGTTATCGATTAACTTGAACAGTACGTCAGAGAGTACGGCACTAACGGCAACTGGAGGACTGCCCTCGGCAATACCGGTCAGCGCCAGTGTCTGGGGAAACGCGAAGCTCATTAGTAGCGCTACCAGTGCCGCACTGACTGTACCCACCAGATAGAGCACTATCGTAGCAAGCGTCTTACGACCATCACTACCACTCTCATGACGATTGGCTATGGCAGACATCACCAGCAAAAACACGAGTGCAGGCGCAACTGCTTTGAGTGCTCCCACGAATAGTTGTCCGAGCAATCCAAGCTCCAGGGCAAGTTCAGGCAGTAGTAGCCCAGCCAGCGCGCCCAGTGCAACGCCCACGAGAATTTGAGGCACCAGGCCCCACGTCAAAGGATTCATTGCCCTACTCCCAATATTATTTTTGTCCTTAACAACTCGCTACTCTCGCGCAGCTTGCTCTACCAGCTGTCAGCCCTACAAACCACGAGCAACAGGATAACGCCTGTGCGCGCAAAAAGAGAGAGGCCGCAGGAGTTTTAGTGCCATTCGTATCAGAGCCATGTTTTACTAGGCTCATGACTGCATTGCAGCTAGACAACGTATCCAAACAGTTTGGCAACACCGTAGCACTCAGGGAGGTAAACCTGACGCTGCGCGCAGGCAATATAACCGCATTGGTCGGCCGTAGCGGCTGTGGCAAGTCCACATTACTCAAACTGTTGAATGGTCTGCAAACTCCCACCAGCGGCCAGGTTCTGATCGATGGCAACCCGCTAGACTACACCCAACTGATACCGCATAGACGGCGTACCGGGTATGTCGTACAGGGCACAGGGCTTTTTCCTCACCTGTCTATCGCCGACAATATCTCATTACTGGCACATACCGAAAAGTGGCCAGAAGCAGATATTGCGGAACGCGTTCATGACTTACTATCGCTCACACAGCTACCACCAGAGTGTCTCGTTCGCTATCCACACGAGTTAAGCGGTGGACAGCAGCAGCGTGTGGGACTGTGCCGCGCCATGATGCTGCGCCCAAACTTGCTGCTGCTGGACGAGCCGTTCGCAGCAATCGACCCCCTGACCCGTCGTGATATTCATGCACAAATGCTAGCGCTGCACTCGGCGGAGCCTGTGACATCGGTGCTCGTGACACATGACATGAATGAAGCGTTGCTGCTGGCTGATGACATTATCGTAATGGATGCCGGTACTATTCGAGGTACTTACGACAAGAAAGAATTGCAGGCACGCGCCTCAGAGCAAGACGCCAATCTTTTACTCATGAGCCTGATGCAGGATCCAGGACAATGAGTTGCCTACATACCCGGCAGGGGTTGCGCTACTGGTTAACACTGTTGTTGCTGGTAAGCACCTGCGCCCATGCCAGCATCGACCAGCCAGTTATCGGCGTGGGTTCCAAAACATTTGGCGAGAGCTATATTCTGGCGGAAATGGCAGCCCAGCTGCTGGAAAGCGACGGATTTAAAGTAGAGCGCAAGCTGGGTCTGGGTGGCACGCTGATCGCGTTCGAGGCGCTCAAAACAGGTGCTATCGATGTCTACCCGGAGTATACAGGCACACTGACGGAGGCTGTCTATCACCAGCAAACAGATCCACTTGCGACGCAGTTGGCCGGTGACGACCTTCAACTATTGACACCAATAGGCTTCAACAACAGCTACGCATTGGCCATGGCCCGCAGCAAGGCTCTTGAGATAAACGCCAGGCGTATCAGTGATCTTGTTTCACAAACAGATCTGGTTATCGGTTTCAGTCTGGAGTTTCTTAACCGGGGAGATGGCTGGCCGTCTCTTCAGTCTCGCTACGCCCTACCCCAGCAGCCCAAGGGCATTGAACATGCACTGGCCTATAGCGCTTTGGCCAGAGGACAGCTGGATGTTACAGATGCCTACACGACCGACGGCGATATTGAATCCTTTGATCTTGTGTTACTCGAAGATGATCTCAACTACTTCCCCCGATACGAAGCTGCACTACTGGTACGCCAGGACCTGCCAGAAAGAGCTGCCATTGCGCTGGAGAAACTGGCAGGCAGAATTAATGAAACCACCATGCAAACACTCAACGCAGCACTATCAGGTGGCGAGAATAGCGCGGCAACAATCGCCAACGGATTTCTGGTAGAGAACGGACTCATACAAGCAAATATTGCTACTTTTGCACAGGAAACCACCAGTGCAAGCATCCTAAGGCATACACTGACTCACCTGAAACTGACCGGCCTGGCGCTGCTACTCGCCTGCACGGTTGCGCTGCCATTAGCGCTTGCACTCACCCGACATCCTCGCGGCGCCAATATACTGCTGTATGTCACCGGCCTGATTCAGACAGTGCCATCGCTTGCGATGCTGGCTTTGCTTATACCATTGTTTGGACTGGGTGAGGTTCCGGCGGTCATCGCACTGTTTCTCTACTCGCTGCTGCCGATTGTGCGCAATACGATCACGGGTATTTTTGGTGTGGACCCCCTGCTTCGACAAGTGGCGGTAGCAATGGGACTAAACGCGAGAGAACGGCTGACTCGAATTGAGATTCCACTGGCAGCTCCCGTGATACTCGCCGGTATCAAGACAGCGGCTGTCATCAGCGTGGGTACGGCAACACTGGCGGCTTTTGTCGGTGCAGGTGGACTGGGAGAGCCCATCATTACCGGATTGAGTTTGAACAACCACGCGCTAATTCTTCAGGGTGCACTGCCTGCCGCAGGACTGGCTATAGCAGTGGAATTACTCTTTGAGGGACTTGAACGCGCGCTAATACCCAGGCACCTCCGCTCTGGCGACGGCATTCCAAACAGCTTCGTGTGAAACCGCGCAGGAAACTCGAAGCGCCCGCAATAATACGTCCCACACGTATCAGTAGCTCCGGAATACAAAATATTTGCCGTATCGTGATCGAACGCCGTGCAAACGCTACATGCCTAATAGCTTCTGCCTGCCGATAGCTCGATCTGTTACTTGCGCACTTTATTGCGAACGGCCCCGCCAGGCAAAAAAGTGCACACTATCGAGGTGCACGAGGAGTCAACCTGACAAAAAAATGCTAGGCTTTTAGTCGCTAACAAAAAGCGGCAACGACAGTTGGTATAAACCATCAGAATTGGCAGAGGTTAATTGACACATCGGTACGGAACCAACAGTTGCTGATCTAAAAGTGTTCTACGACAGAGCACTTTCAGCCAGAGGCAATCCCTGCCGAGTTGTTACCGGAAGGCCGTGTGCATCCGCAAGTTCTGAAAGTCCTCACCTGTCAACCTGCTGTTTTATGGAATCTTGCCCTGGCCTCGATACGGCCGTGTCCTGTTTCTCACTCACTGGACGGGAGATTAACTGCTGTGGGCACGGCATGCTCGGGGCAGCCTACGTGCTACACGGTGCCACCGGTGAGACACACGGTGTGATTCGTTCGGGCGAGATACAGGTACCATGGCACGCTTGCCGCGAGCTGCTCTGGATCAGCCTGCCTCACGTTACATTGACCCTTACCCCGCCGCCCCGTTGGCTGACCGATTTGTTCGGCGATACGGCGCCTTTAGCCGCAGCGACAGCCGGTGGAGACTCAGACTATCTGGTAGTGCAATGGCCACCGGGGTTCGATCTGGGCCAACTGCCGGTGCCTGAAGCGTTGGGAAAATTTACTCGCCGCGCGCTGATTGCAACCTGCGAAAGTCACTACTCGTATAATTTGGCCCAGATTGAAAGCCGCTACTTCGCGCCCCAATATGGCGTGCCTGAAGATCCGGGCACTGGCTCTGCTATGCGCGTACTCGCCCTGTATTGGCAGCAGCAAGGGCTGGGTACGAAGCTGAGCAACTTTCAGCGCTCTACTGGCGGCAGTTTGCTGTTTAGTGAAGTCACAGATGCTAACCAAGTGCATGTCGGCGGACGCATCGTTCCGATAGATGAGGAGCAGTCGTTAGATGCCATCGGTTGAAGACACATTGCTTGAACAATTCCTTGCCACCCGCCGCTACTCGCTGCAGATATGCCGCCCGTTGGAGGTGGAGGATTACAACCTGCAGGCAGCAGACTTTGCCAGTCCACCCAAGTGGCATCTGGCCCACACCAGCTGGTTTTTTGAGACCTTTTTACTCAAACCGTTCCTGCCAGACTACATAGCCATCAACGACCTGTATGAAACCCTGTTCAACTCGTATTACAACGGCGTAGGCAAACCATTTCAGCGCGCCAGCCGCGGTCTGCTCAGCAGGCCTACTTTAGATGAGGTACTGGCCTATAGAGCCCACATTGACGAAGGCATTCGCACACTGCTGCGTAGTCAAGCCCACAGTGAACGCGATGCTATTGTGGAGCGAGTCGTGCTTGGTATTGAGCACGAGCGACAACACCAGGAGCTGTTTTTTACCGATATCAAGTATTCGCTTTCGGCAAACCCACTTGCCCCTTCCTATAGCCAGCGCAATACCAAAGGAAGCTCAAGCGAGACTCCAGCTGCTTTAGCGTTTGTTCCTTTTGAAGGCGGGTTGACGGAGACCGGCAATGAAGGTTCAGGCTTTAGCTTTGACAACGAGTTACCACGCCATCGGAACTGGGTTGAACCTTTCAACCTGGCCAATCGGCTGGTTACCAATGCAGAGTATCAGGCATTCATAGACGACGGGGGATACGAAAGACCGGAACTTTGGCTGGCAGATGGCTGGACTACAGTCACCGAGTCAGACTGGAGCGGCCCGCTATACTGGCACAATACAAAAGACGGTCCGATGGAGTTCACACTACATGGCTTAATCGAAAGACAAGACAGCGCCCCGGTTTGCCATATCAGCGGCTATGAAGCGGAGGCCTATGCACGCTGGTGCGATGCGCGCCTGCCCACGGAGCACGAGTGGGAACTGGCAGCGTCTGCGTGTTCACTACCGGGCTCAGGCATAGCAATTAGTTCACCGCACCCCGAAAGCGCCCCATCAGAAACGAAAGGAGTGTTGCAACTCTATGACAGCTGCTGGCAATGGACCCGATCGGCCTACACGCCCTACCCGGGTTTCAAAATCAGCCCGGGCGCTATCGGTGAGTATAACGGCAAATTCATGAGCAATCAGTGGGTACTACGAGGCGGCTCCTGCGTGTCAATACCGGCTCAGTTACGGCCCAGTTACCGCAATTTCTTCTACCCACCGGATCGCTGGCAGTTCTCGGGGATACGCCTGGCAAGATAGATCGTATTAAACAGTACTCGAGTTCCGCGGAGTCCGCACAGACTCCACAAAGACTCGCAGCAGTGGCAATAAAGCGTCAGTACCAGACTAAAAATGTATCACTGACACATTTACTACAGGACTTAAGGCATGCACAGCGGTAACGTTATCTTCACCGACCTCCACCCAAAAACCAGCGATACGCGGCAGGAGATTCTTGCAGGCCTTGCTCAACAAGAACGCTACATTAATCCAAAGTACTTTTACGACGAGCAGGGTTCCCGTCTGTTTGAGGCCATCACTGAGCTGGATGAATATTATCCGTCGAGAACCGAAATCGGCATACTTTCGCAGAACGCAGCCGCTATCGCAGCGGCGTGCGGTGTCAACTGTGTACTGGTCGAGCCAGGTAGTGGCAATTGCGAAAAGGTACGCAGCCTACTGGATGCGATCGCACCCAAGGTATTCGTACCTATGGATATATCCTCCAGCTTCCTGCGCGAAGCGGCTGAAAAACTGGGTAGCGATTTCCCATGGCTGCAAGTTCATGCTGTTTGCGCCGACTTCAATACGCACTGGCATGATATGCCGGAGCTACCGGCCGGGCGCAGGATAATATTTTACCCTGGCTCAACCATCGGCAACCTTGAGCCAGATGCCGCGTGTGCCTTTCTTGCACATATGGGCGAGTGGATGGGAGCAGATGGAGGCGCCATCATCGGCGTTGATCTGCACAAGGCCAGCGATCGCCTCGACGCTGCCTACAACGATGAGCAGGGAATCACCGCTGCTTTCAATCGCAACATACTGTCACACGTAAATCGGTTGCTTGATGCTGAATTCGATATGGAACTCTTCGCTCATCGGGCTTTCTATGACAGCGACAAGCGTCGAATCGAGATGCATCTGGTTAGTGAGCAGGATCAAGCGGTGCGCTGCAATGGTAGCGTTCTAAAGTTTCATGAAGGCGAAACCATTCATACCGAATACTCCTATAAATACAGTGTTGACGACTTCGCCAGCCTGGCGCAGCGCGCCGGTCTGCACTTATCACAAAGCTGGGTTGATGAAGACAAACTCTTCAGCGTGCACTACTTACAAAAAGGCCCTGCGTCTCCGCAAGGCCTTTAGTCTACGCAACGTCTGCTGTCACTCCGCGAGGCAGATTAGCCCGTTGGACACAGCATGCGCATGAGCAAACCTACTCAAGCAATTGTGGTTGCTCGGCAATGATTACGTCGTACAGGGTCTGGAAATTGAACCAACCCGCCAGAGGCGTACCAACCGTGCGCAGGGTCTGTTCGGCGTATTCAGGCTTGATCAAAATCGGCTTACCAACAGCCTCCGCCATTAGCTGTGCCTGGCAACTGCGCTCCATTGTCACGAACCACCAGCAAGCTGCATCAACCGTCTGACCCACCGTTAACAAACCGTGGTTCTGCAAAATAGCCGCCTTCTTGTCGCCCAGAGCGGCGGCAATGCGCTCACCTTCGCTGCAGTCGAGCACCACACCAGTAAAATCATCAAACAGTACATGATCGTCATAAAACGCACAGGAATCCTGCGTGATAGGGTCCAGCAGTCTACCCAGCGAGGACCAGGCTTTGCCGTAGAGCGAATGTGAGTGAGCCGCTGCGGTAATCTCAGGGTTGGCCATATGAATACGCGAGTGAATCGTGAAAGCAGCGCCATTCAGCAGTCCGTCTCCTTCAACTACTTCGCCTTCATGGTTAACCAACAACAGGTCGGAAACCCGCATTTGCTTAAATGAGCGCCCCATGGGGTTCACCCAAAAATGATCGAGGTGTTCTGGATCGCGCACGGTAATATGTCCGGCGACGCCCTCGTCGAATCCGAACTTGCCGAAAATCCTGAGAGACGCAGAGAGCCGCTCTTTGCGATGCTGGCGTTCAACCGCGACGTCGGTGTTTTCAGTTGGGGACATTGCCACGGACGCATCGGCGTTCATGATAATACTGTTTGCTGCTTCGGCCATTGTAGAGCCTCCTTTACAGATACACGTTGAAATAGAAAGTATAGACCGTTTCGCCGTTATGCGGGACGCTCTTTTCGCACGGCCAACCGGCGACTTACGCGTCTTCCCTGGCGTGCTCCTGACGAAACAGGGCCGGAGAAACAGGGTCTGTATCACCCTGTTCCATGGCGGCAGCCACGCTCTGCAGCGCCGGACCCACCTGAGGCTTCACCTCCTCAGGCCGCAGCGCTTCGCCACACTCGCTACACGCGAGCACCGGCCGGGTCTTTTGCCCACAGGTCTGATGCACGTACTCAAGTGGTACGCCATCATCTCCGGCCATCCAGTCATCACCAAAGCGCGCCAGACTCATCAAAACGGGGTACAGCGCAAGTCCCTTGCGGGTAAGCCGGTATTCGTAGCGTACGGGACGATCATGATATTGCACTTTCCTTAGTACACCCTGCTCTACCAACTTTCCCAGGCGCTCCGAAAGACGATGACGCGTAATACCCAGATTGCTCTGAAACTCATCGAAACGCCGCGTTCCAAAAAAAGCATCCCGCAATATCAGTAGCGTCCAGCGCTCGCCAACGATCGACAGAGACCGGGCTACGGAACAGACTTGCTTGTCAATATCATTCCAGCGCATTGCGGATCCTCCCTGAACGCGTAAGATTGCCACCACGAGGCGTGATATGCGTAAAACTTAACACATTCATTCCCGAATAGAACCCTGCCACCGAAGGCCTTCTTCAGGCCAGCAATACCGGAGGCTCTTAGTTTTTAACAGGAGTAAGCATGACACTGGGAATTGGCGGCTCTGATGCTGCAACGCAATTGGCAACACTGTCGTCTATGACGGATGATTGTGCGCCTAGAGCCGCAGGGGAATATCAGCAGCGCCTGAACAAGGCTTGCACTCTGATGCAAGAGCAGGGTCTCGATGCACTGTACCTGAACGCTGGCACCAACCTCTATTACTTTACAGGCACCCGCTGGGGCGCCAGTGAGCGTATGGTGGGCGCACTGCTGAGCGCGCAGGGTGAGCTCCACTACATCGCGCCGGCATTCGAACTGGGTACCCTGCAGGACTACATGCAAGTGCAGGGAAGAGTTCACTGTTGGGAAGAGCACGAAAGCCCCTATGCGCTCGCCGCGCAGGTATTGGGCACAATGGGTGCAGCAGACGGACAGGTGGGAATCGATGAGTCTACGCCCTTTTTCCTGTCAGACGGTATTCGCCAGGCAGCGCCCGGGGCTCAGTATAGCGACGGCACGGTTATTACCGCGGCCTGCCGCATGCAGAAGTCGACAGCTGAACTGGCGCTGTTACAACGAGCCAAGGACATGACTCTGGAGGTTCACAAGTGCGCCGCGCGCATACTCCGTACCGGGATCAGTACAGCCGAAGTGACAGCGTTTATTCATGACGCTCATATCGCGCTGGGGGCACCAGCTGGCTCCTATTTCTGTATCGTATTGTTCGGCGAAGATACTGCATATCCCCACGGCGTTGCCAATCCGAAGCCACTGGCTGATGGCGATATGGTTCTCATCGACACAGGGTGCCAGCTGCACGGCTACAACTCCGACATCACTCGCAGCTACGTTTTTGGTGAGCCCACAGCTAGGCAGCGGCAGATATGGGACATTGAAAAAGCAGCACAGCTCGCCGCTTTCGACGCGGCGCAGCCGGGCGCATCCTGCGGCGATGTCGACGAGGCAGCGCGGCGCGTTCTGGAGGCGCATGGGCTTGGACCGGACTACACACTACCAGGATTACCGCATCGTACAGGTCACGGCATCGGTCTGGACATACACGAGTGGCCCTACCTGGTGCGCAGCAACCAGACCCCTCTCGCCACCGGCATGTGCTTCAGTAATGAGCCGATGATTTGTGTCCCGGGTGAATTTGGCATCCGCCATGAAGATCACTTCTACATGACTGAGTCAGGCCCGCGCTGGTTTACCCAACCTGCCCACAGTGTTGATGATCCGTTCGGCTACAACGAGCAGTAAGAAGTGTCGCGATCCTGAGATCAAAGGTAAGAAAATCGGGGCAAAAAAAAGGGCGGTAGTAACCGCCCTTTCTTGTTTTAGACTCAGCGACAGAGATTAACCAAACTGGTTCATCGTGTTGTCTTCGCCACTTGCCTTCAGTGCCTGCTCACCGGAGAAGTACTCCTTGTGATCGTCACCGATGTTAGAACCTGCCATGTCCTGGTGCTTGACACATGCAATACCCTGGCGAATCTCCTTGCGTTGTACGCCAGCCACATAGGCCAACATGCCCTCTTCTCCAAAGTACCCTTTTGCCAGGTTATCCGTGGACAATGCCGCCGTATGGTAAGTCGGCAGCGTAATCAGGTGATGGAAGATACCCGCATCGCGCGACCCATCCGCCTGGAAAGACTGGATACGACGATCCGCTTCGACTGCCAGATCAGACGCATCGTAGTCTGCGCTCATCAGGTTATCGCGGTCATAAGCTGACAGGTCTTCACCCTTCTCAGCCCAAGCATCGAATACCTGCTGGCGGAAGCTCAGTGTCCAGTTGAAGGAAGGTGAATTGTTGTACACAAGTTTGGCATTGGGGATGACCTTGCGAATCTCATCGACCATAGCGCCGATCTGACCAACGTGCGGCTTCTCGGTTTCAATCCACAAGAGGTCTGCTCCGTTTTGCAAACTGGTTATACAGTCAAGCACGCAGCGTTCTGCACCAGTATTGTCCTTGAATCGGTACAGTCCATTGGGAAGGCGCACGGGACGAACCAGTTTGCCATCCTGCTTGATGATCACATCGCCCTCGTTTACATCTTCCGCACTCTGTATTTCCTGGGTCTCCAGGAATGCATTGTACTTATGCGCCAGATCTCCGGCATCGTGAGACACAGGAATTTTCTGTGTCAGTCCAGCGCCGAGGGAGTCAGTACGCGCAACAATCACACCATCTTCCACACCCAGTTCCAGGAATGCATAACGAATGGCGTTGATCTTGGACAGGAAGTCCTCGTGTGGCACAGTTACTTTTCCGTCCTGATGACCACACTGCTTCGCGTCAGATACCTGGTTCTCAATCTGAATGGCACAGGCACCGGCTTC
>CALINF010000193.1 GCA_938045215.1 uncultured Halieaceae bacterium
ATCAGGCACAGAGAATACGATGCACTCGGCGACTGCATCGTGCGAGAAAATCGCGTTCTCCACTTCAGCACAGTAGACATTCTCGCCACCGCGCAGCACCATGTCCTTGGCCCGATCCACAAGGAACAAAAAACCGTCCTCGTCCAGGTAGGCTACATCTCCTGTGTGCAGCCAGCCGTCGGTAATTGATTCAGCCGTCGCGTCCGCGCGATTAAGGTAGCCTTTGATTACAGGCGATCCACGCACCCACAGCTCTCCCACCTCACCCGGTGGCAACGCCTCTCCCTGTTCGTTCACACACTTGGCCTCAAAGGTCGGCATGACCGGGCCACAGCTGGCCGGCTTGTCGAGAAAGAAGTCAGAAGCGACCGCAGCAATAATTCCACAGGTTTCGGTCATGCCATAGCCGGTACTGGGGCGCACGTTCTCGGTAGATCTACCCACTTTTTCTACCAGATCGGGCTGCATCGCCGCACCGCCGCCACCCATCGCCAATACTGACGATGTGTCGGTTTTTTCGAAATCAGGATGCATCAAAATTTCACGGGTCATCATCGGAACCGCACTGAACGTCGTTATGCGTTCGCGTTCGATCAATCGCAGTGCCTCGGCAGGATCCCACTTGTACATGTGCACCAGCTTGCCTCCGGCGACCGTGGTTGCCTGCGCCACGCAGTTATTGGCCGTAACGTGAAACAGGGGCGTTGCAATCATTGCCGCTACCGGATTCGCTGGCTTGGCATCTGGATCAGGGGTTTGGCCGGCAGCACGGGCCAACGCCATCGGCTGCGCGGTATTGATGAACCCCAGGTTCATTACATTGGCAACACAACCGCGATGCGTGAGCTGCGCCCCTTTGGGGCGACCAGTGGTGCCCGATGTATAGAATATACAGGCGTCATCGTCGGGATCGATCGCTACGTCGGGCAATTCAGATGGCGCGTTAATCACGTCCACCCAATCAATGGCCCAGTCCGGCACCTCCTTCTCCATACGCACTGCAGCGACAATCATGTCGGAAAAATCTGCCCGTATCTCTTCGAAGCGCACCAGGCGCTCATGGTCGCAGATCAACACCTTGGGAGCAGAATCCTCAAGCCCGTAGTGCATTTCGTGTGGCACCCACCATGCATTCATGCCCACTACTGCAGCGCCCATTGAGGTGATCGCCCAGTAAGCCAACATCCACTCTGGATAATTACGCATCGCAATCGCAACCCGGTCGCCAGGTTCCACACCCTGTGACTTCAGCCAGTTGGCGATCGAGGCGACATAGTCATGCGCCTGCGCATAGGTACAGCGTTCGTCCTGATACACAAGATAGTCGCTGTCGGCATGCGCAGCAGAGCTCAACCAGAGATCTCGTAGCGATGCGGGCGCATGCGCAAAACAGCGTGTGGGTACACCCCTAACATCCTGGGTAGTCACTTCAAACATCTGACCGGCAGAGGTTAACTCCTGCCACACTTCCTTCAGCTCGCTGTACACATGATTCTCCTGAGGGTTCTATTATTGACGTCGAAGCATAGCGCCACGCCGCAGCCAGCTCAACAGCTACTCGCACGAGTTGCATTACTGTCACCTGGGGTCTATTTTTTTGTTGTAGTGTGCCATTGCCTCACTCCGACGCAGCACACAGACTGCCTCAGCCCCCGCATAGAGAGGATAAGACCAGGAACCATGAGTACTCAAAATCTGGATATAGCCAGCTTGTCCAACTATCTTGCCGACAGGCTTGAGGGCTTCGAAGGCAATCTTGTTGCAGAAAAGTTCCCAGGCGGACAGTCAAACCCAACGTTCAAACTGACCAGTGGCCAGCGGTCCTATGTATTGCGTCGCAAGCCACCGGGCGAACTACTGGCCTCCGCGCACGCTGTTGATCGAGAATTTCGCGTCATCAGCGCCTTGCAAAACACTGACGTACCGGTTCCCAAAACCTACCTCCTGTGCGAAGACGATGATGTTATCGGCTCGATGTTCTACATCATGGAATGTCTGGAGGGCAGGGTCTTCTGGGATCCAAGAATTCCCGAAATCAACGACAACAATGAGCGTGTAGCCATATACGACGATATGAATCGCGTGCTGGCGGCGCTACACAGCGTCAATGTCGACGAGGTAGGCCTGCACGACTACGGTAGACCCGGCAATTATTTTGAACGTCAGATCAATCGCTGGATCAAACAGTACAGAGCCTCCGAGACTGAACTGAACGAATCCATGGAGACCCTGATCAGCTGGCTGCCAGCAAACATGCCAGAAGATGATGGAGTCGTGAGTCTCGTACACGGCGACTACCGCCTCGACAATCTCATGTTTCATCCAACAGAGCCGCGCATCATCGCGGTTCTCGACTGGGAGCTTTCCACCCTGGGGCACCCCCTTGCAGACCTGGCCTATCAGGTCATGGCCTGGCAACTGCCTGGCGGCAGTGAAGGCCTGCGCGGCCTGATGGGTGTCGATCGTGAGCAGCTGGCGATACCCAGTGACAGCGCTTATGTCGCACGCTATTGCGAACGTACAGGACGCGATCGCATAGACAACTGGGACTTTTATCTGGTGTTCTGCTTCTTTCGCCTGGCGGCGATTCTGCAGGGCATCAAAAAACGGGCGCTGATCGGCACCGCCTCCAGCGCCGAGGCCAAATCAAGAGGCGACATGGTCGGCGTGCTCGCTGAATTTGGCATTAAATTTATCAACGCATCCTAAAACGGAGAATCAGCATGACAGATGAAGTATTGACCAGCCAGGAAGATGGCATCCTAACGATAACGCTCAATCGCCCCAAGGCAAAAAATGCTGCCAATAAGGCCCTGTCCGATCAGGTTGCCGCAGCAATGGACGAGCTGGAAAGCAACGACTCACTGCGCGTCGCCATACTGACCGGCGCGGGCGGCACCTTCTGCTCCGGCATGGATCTCAAAGCCTTCGTGACCGGTGAAACCCCCTTTGTTGAAGGCCGGGGATTTGCCGGCCTGACAGAGTACCGCTCATCCAAGCCAATCATCGCTGCCGTTGAAGGCTATGCGCTTGCGGGGGGCTTCGAACTGGCCATCTCCTGCGACATGATTGTCGCGGCTGATGACTCCATGTTCGGCATTCCCGAAGTGAAGCGCGGGCTCGCCGCTGCAGCGGGTGGTCTGGTGAAACTACCGAGGCAGATTTCTCCGCGCATTGCGATGGAGCTTGCACTTACCGGCGACTTTATCTCCTCACAGCGCGCCTATGAACTGGGCTTGATCAATCAGGTTGTTGCATCTGGTACGGCGTTGGACGCAGCCAAAGCCCTGGCTGCCAAAATTGCAGCGAATGGGCCCCTGGCAGTAGCTGCGAGTCTTAAAGCAGTGTCATGCGCACAGGACTGGAGCAGCGATGAGATGTTTGCCAAACAGGCCGAGATCGTAAACCCGGTGTTCACATCGCAAGACGCTATCGAAGGCGCCACCGCGTTTGCAGAAAAACGCGCACCCAACTGGAAAGGTAAATAGGAGCACAATAATGGCTGAAGCATGGATTATTGACGCCTGCCGCACACCGCGTGGCATAGGCAAAAAGGGTAAGGGCGCACTCGCTAACGAGCATCCGCAGCATCTGGGTTCCACCGTGCTCAAGGCACTCGCGGAACGTAACGATGTAAATACCGCCGAGGTCGACGACATCATCTTCGGCACCAGCTCGCAGCGTGGCCAGCAAGGTGGAGATCTCGCCCGCATGGCCGCGCTGGACGCCGGCTACGATACCCGTTCATCGGGCGTAACACTGGACCGTTTTTGTGGCTCAGGTATTACCGCAGTCAACATCGCGGCGGCAAGCATTATGTCCGGAATGGAAGACCTGGTGATAGGGGGCGGTTGCGAGATGATGTCCACCTTCGGCCAGGACCCTAGCCAATCACCGTTCATCGACAGCGATAACCTGCACCTGCGCGATATGCACCCACAACCGCATCAGGGCGTCTGCGCAGACGCGATAGCGACTTTAGAAGGCATCGATCGCGAAGCTGTAGATCAGCTGGCCGTGGTATCACAGCAACGGGCAGCCAATGCTATAGCCAATGGTCATTTCGACAAAAGCCTGGTGCCTGTATATAAGCTCGATGGCACGCTGGCACTTGACCACGAAGAGTTCCCGCGCCCTAACACAACGCTCGAGTCGCTGAGTGAGTTGAAGCCTTCTTTCGAAGCCCTGGCGGACTACCCGCTCGATGAGGCGGGAACAACCTTTCGTGGGCTTATTGCCAAGAAATACCCCGACCTGACAATCAATCACGTTCACCATGCGGGTAACTCTTCCGGCGTTGTGGATGGTGCAGCCGCTATACTGCTGGCATCGCCCGACTACGCCAAGGCTCATGGTATGAAGCCACGGGCCCGCATTGTGGCGATGTCCAATATCGGCGACTCCCCTACCCTGATGTTGAACGCACCAGTACCCGCAGCCCACAAGGTTCTCGCGAAAGCTGGCATGTCAGTGGGCGATATCGACCTGTTCGAGATTAATGAAGCGTTCTCGGTAGTCGCCGAGAAATTCATCCGTGATCTCAACCTGGACCGCGACAAGGTAAATGTGAACGGCGGCGCTATGGCGCTGGGTCACCCTATCGGTGCTACAGGCTCAATATTGATCGGCACCATGCTCGATGAACTGGAGCGTCAGGACAAGCAGTTTGGCCTGGTGACAATGTGCGCAGCTGGAGGTATGGCACCCGCTATCATTATCGAGCGCGTATAAGCCTCCATCGTCAAAGATAAAAAAAGGGGCTACGCAGCCCCTTTTTTTATTAC
>CALINF010000194.1 GCA_938045215.1 uncultured Halieaceae bacterium
TATTCCTTCATCAATCACCTCGATGAAACACTGGTGAGAAACGTAGTCGAGGCTGACGTCTATGCGTGCGCGCTCTGCTCCGGATGTGATTTGGCTGTGACGAATAGCGTTGTCCATCAGGTTGGTCATTACCCGTTGCAGGTTCTCCGGGTCAAATTCCACCAGGAGTTCCTTAAAGTCGCAACTTACTGTGATTTCTACGGGCCTGTTCAGGTTACTCAAGTATGTGGATGCCCAGTCTTCCAGCCACTGTGATAGCAGCAGGTATTCGGGTTTGGGGGCTTCACGGCGGGAAATCTGCATGACGCTTTCGATGATATTGTTCACCCGGTCGCTATTTTCGATCATGATCTCGGCCATGCGCCGATCGGCATCCTTGAGGTCGGGAGACTCGATCAGTAGCTGAGCAGCATGGCTCATTGCACCCAGTGGATTGCGGATCTCATGAGCGATGCTGGCCGTGAGCCGGCCCAGTGAAGAAAGTTTGAGTGATTGGGCATATTGGGTGACTGGGGTGTAGTCCTCTACAAAGATAAGTGCTTCACGCTCCTCACTGGGCTGCAGATCCCTAAAGTGCGCGATCACCTGGGGTGCGCCATCCATCACGGTAAATGGCTTGGCGCGATGCAGCCCTGAGTCTCGCCAGTGCGCAAACTGGTACGCCAGTTCGCTGCTGTAGTCAGCAAGTTGTCGGCCTTGCTCCACCGTAAGAGGCCGCTCGGGTGCCAGCAGTGAGCTGGCAGATTTGTTGATAACGCGCACCAAACCGTCTTCGCCAACTAACAGAATTCCGGTTTGCATGTGTTGCACGATCTGCTCATTCAAACGTTGCAGGTTATACAGATCGCTCGCTCGATTTCGCGCCAGTTCCTCGGCCTTGCCCAGGCGAATTGATATCGCCTGCACCATCAGCGAAACCCCAAAAATCAGGATACCCAGAATGCCAGCCGGGAACAGCGCGTTGAAACTCTCCTCTCCAATACTCACCAGGCGCAGAGTGTCCAGGAGAATTGCCAGCACCGACATGGCAGCCACTAACGTGGCAATCGTGCGAGTGGTAATCAGTACGGCGCTTGCCGCCACGGTGATAATAAGCAGTACCGGTAGGCCGCTGGTCATCCCTCCACTTGTATCTGTCAGTATTGTGATAGCAGCAATGTCGATGAGAAAGACGCCAAACAACAAGCTCTGGCTTTGATGGCGACGGGAGACAAGTGAGCCAGCCAGTGCCACACTGGTGCCGAGGTAGAGCAGGGCCACGGAAACATACAATGTGGGGTTCAGGCTGCCCACGAGTTGGCGCGTGTTCGGACTGATCAGCATGATCAGCAAAACCACACCTAACAGGGCTCGGTACACTACATAGATGCGGAACAGGGCAATATTCTGCTGTGTGCCAACGTGTGCGGCGGGTTTGGTCAAAATGGCAGGGCGGTCGACCACTACTGTATGTCCCCTGTTTTCAGCTGTAGTAAGTTGTATTGGGTTGTATTTGGCTCCAGCGAGCATTAGCGAACGGGTGTATCAGTGTTGTCAGTGTAACAAGGATAAAGCGGGATTGAGCTTTCTATCCGTGGAAATGTGTGGGTTGTAGGGCTGGCACATCGTGCTGTGATACCGGAAAATACCGCCTCGCGTAGAGGTAAGGACAGTCCATGACAACGCTCTCCATTTTGATGGCCCAGATAAACACCCAGGTGGGTGATTTTGACGGGAATGTCGACAAAATTCTGGCGGTCGTCGCCGATGCTGCGGCTGCGCGAGAGTTACCAGTGGTGGTGTTCCCGGAGCTTACGTTGTGCGGTTATCCGCCTGAGGACCTGTTGCTGCGACCCAGCATCGAGCTGCGTGTGGATGCTGCGCTGGCGCGTCTTACCAGCGAATTGCCTGCGGCAGCTTATGCGGTTGTAGGATACCCGCGCTTGCTTGAGGGCAAGCTTTACAACATGGCAGGGGTTGTCCATCGTGGCGCGCTCATAGCCGAGTACCGCAAGCAGGCGCTACCGAACTACCAGGTGTTCGACGAGAAGCGTTATTTTACGCCCGGCAGCAAGCCCTGCGTGGTGGACATCGCAGGCGTGCCCGTTGGACTAACGATCTGTGAAGATATCTGGGAAGACGGCCCGGTATCCGGTTCTGCCTCTGCGGGCGCGCAGCTGATCCTTAACCTGAACTCTTCCCCGTATCATATTGGCAAGCGCAGTGAACGCGTGGCGCTCGTAAGCGCGCGCGCCAAGGCGTCCTCAACACCGATAGTGTACGTCAATCAGGTCGGTGGTCAGGATGAGCTGGTGTTTGATGGGGGTTCTTTTGCCGTTGGGCATGATGGCCAGCTGATCACAAGCGCGCCGTCCTTCGAAGAGGGGCAATTCTGGCTGGAGGCCCACTGTGTTGATGACGCGTTGCAGCTCAGCTCTTCCGAGCCAGTCACTGAGCCAGGCGCAGACGAAGAATTGGAAGCCACCTGGAAAGCCCTGGTGCTGGGTGTGCGTGACTATGTAAACAAGAACCGTTTCCCCGGTGTTGTGCTGGGACTTTCTGGTGGTGTGGATTCAGCGCTGACGCTTGCCGTTGCGGTAGACGCGTTGGGAGCAGAGCGGGTTGAAGCCATCATGATGCCTTTTCGCTACACCTCGCAGATGAGCGTAGAGGATGCTGCAGAACAATCCTTAACGCTCGGCGTAAAGCATAAAGTTATCTCAATCGAGCCGATCTATGAGGCGTTCATGGCGAGTCTTGAGGAAGAGTTTGCCGGGTATACACCTGATACAACAGAAGAGAACCTGCAGGCACGCTGCCGCGGTGTGTTGCTCATGTCGGTGTCTAACAAGAAGGGCTCGTTGGTACTCACAACCGGTAACAAAAGTGAGATGGCCGTGGGTTACTCCACGCTCTATGGTGACATGGCCGGTGGTTTCGACGTGTTAAAAGACGTACCCAAAACGCTCGTATTCGCGCTGTGCCGCTACCGCAACTCACTGGGGCCGTGTATTCCCGAGCGCGTTATCGAGCGCCCTCCATCGGCCGAGCTGGCGCCAGATCAGAAAGATGAAGACAGCTTGCCACCTTATGACGTGCTGGACCGGATTCTGGAATTGTATGTAGAGCAGGACTACAGCGCAGAGGCGATTATTGGTGAGGGTATGGATCGTGAGCAGGTGCAGCGCGTGTTGCGTCTGGTTGATCTGAATGAGTACAAACGTCGCCAGGCACCGATTGGGGTGCGCATTACCCGCCGGGGCTTTGGGCGTGACAGGCGCTACCCAATCACCTCAGCCTGGAAAATAGGGGACTGAGGCGGTCGCTTTACGCGGCGGTAAAAGCTCAAGCGTTGGGACGATTGTCGAACTGGGGTGGCTTGGGCGGATCAAACAAGCCGAACGATGCGCGGTTGATCCATGATCGTTGCTGCCCATCAAGTGTGTAGACAGAGTCGAACTCGCCGTTCTTGTTTATAGAGGGGTGGTTGGGGTAGTTCAGCGCCAATGTGCTGATTGCATCGCGCGCCAGTTGATCTTCTCCCAGCAGAATGTAGCCCTGAGCCATCACAGCCAGGCCGTCCGGCACAGCCGGGGTGCGCTGGAAATTCTCAACGACATGCTTGCCTCTATTGGTGGCTGCTAAATACGCGCCTCTGCGGAAGTAGTA
>CALINF010000195.1 GCA_938045215.1 uncultured Halieaceae bacterium
TATAGGTTTTGCTTGCCCAGATTTTGGCGAAATAGGTGGCCAATCCGCCTTTATTGTGGCCAATAGACATCTGATTATCATTGAGAATCACCAGCATGTTGGGCCTTTCATGGCCGGCGTGCGCCAGCGCTTCGAAGGCCATTCCGCCAGTGATAGCGCCATCGCCGATAACGGCGATAACTTTGCGGTCGCTACCTTGCTGCCGCGCAGCCAATGCCATACCCATAGCGGCGGATATGCTGGTAGAGGAATGCCCTACGCCAAAAGTGTCGTATTCACTCTCTGAGCGTTTGGGAAAGCCTGACAAGCCACCAGCCTGGCGCATGGTATGCATCTGCTGCATGCGGCCAGTGAGTATTTTGTGGGGGTAGGTCTGATGGCCCACATCCCAAACAATCCGGTCGTGAGGCGTATTGTAGATATGATGTAGCGCTATGGTTAATTCAACCACGCCCATGCCCGCGCCGAAGTGTCCGCCGGTCTGGCCTACGGTATACAGAAGGAATGCACGCAACTCATCGCACAGCGTCAGCATTTGCTCCACGCTGAGATCGCTCGGATTTTTGCCAGCGTCCACCTCATCGAGAAGAGGCGTGATGGGGCGTGTTAGGGGTATCTCTGACAGCATAAGGTGATTTTAGCGCATTCGAAGACGAAATGGCGCTTTTGTGGCGCTCAGTCTTTCTCAGCTTCGCTCAGTCAAAAAAGCCACATTTGTATCCAGTTGGTCACGTAAGAGCAGTGACAGCCGCATATAGCCGGCCGGATTCAGGTTTATGCCGTCATTGCGGAAGAATTTAGGATCTGCATTGCCTTCTTGGGTAGCCAGCACATCGCTGGTATCGAGGATAATTACCTGCGACTGCGCAGCGGCCCATTCAGTCAGGGTGCTGGAAACGGCATCGATTCTACTATTGTCGGAAGGATACAGTGGCGTTTTCACCGGGGTAAAGACGACAATAGTACTTCGGTTTTGAAGCGACTTACTGAGACTGGCAAGCTCCTGAATGCCTGCGACGAGATCTTCGGCCATCTTGTTGTCCCGAATATGAAACTCACTTTGGCTGGGCAGATACACGATTACCGATGGTTGATAGAAGGCAACCAGACGGGAATAGTGGTAGATGATGTCATCTACCGTGGCGTCGCCTAACCCTCGCATTAGCACAGGCGCGGGAGCCAACATCTCCTCAAGATCTGTCCAGAGCTTCACCCGTCTGCCGCCAACCACAACGATGGGCTTTTCAGGCAGGGAATGTTCTCGATCAGCGCGGGAGTAGGCCTCTACCTCAGCATTCCACACCTCCGGAGAGGCATTCAATGTTGCCAACGTCTCCGTAGATATCAAAATTGCCAGATGAATCAGCGGCAGCGCCAATAGTACACCGCAGGTAATTCGAATTGCTTTCCAGGAGTACATGCCCCGGGCTCCCTAATATTTGAGCCAAGTGTCCCTGAAATAGTCGATCGGGGCAATTGAGAGTAGCCTTTTGCTGTGACGTGGTTCGCAGCTTTGACGGCCATGCTTACGTAAATGGGCCTCAGGGTGTAGGATTTGCCCATGATTTACCAAAAGCATATTCCGCAGGAAGAGCTATTTGCCGCCCAGCTGGAGCTGCTGATGCAGCACGGGCGCGTAGCTACAATCAGTTCCAACATGGTTGGCGTACTGGCGGTAGTGCTGCTGTTTTGGACGTTTGCAGATATTCCCTATCTGCTTCTGTGGTCTGCCGGTGTGCTGATAATGCTGCTGGCGCGCTCGCTCTATATGAGCAATGCGCTGGTAGAACGCAGCTATCTGAGCAAGCCCAGGCGGGTGTACTGGAATCTCATTATTGGATCTGCCGTCACTGGTCTCGTATGGTCCAGTGCCTATATTTTTGCTGCGCAGTACGTGCCGCCAACATTACAGTATGTCTTCATACTATTGATCGTGATCATCACTGCCATTTCTGTGGGCGTAACAGTGATCATTCGCGAGTTTTTTATTGTTTATCTGTTTACAGCGCTCTGGCCCATCGCCTGGTATTGCCTGGTTAACTACTGGGAACAGCCCTATAACATGCTTCTGGGTCTGTTGCTGCTGGCCGTATGTGCTCTGTTTGTCGTGGTCTGCAACTGGATTTATATGTCCTTTCGCAACATGATTTCGCTGAACTGGGAGCGCGAGGCGATGTCACGCGAGTTGGGCGATCTCACCGGCTCGCTGCGAGACCGCAATCGCCAGTTGCAGGATGCGCGGCGCCAACTGACTGACCTGGCCAATGTTGATGAGTTAACCGGCCTGGGCAATCGGCGCCTGGTGAACAAGGTGCTGCAGGAAGAAATCAATCGCGCGCGCCGCGCTGGTACCGAGGTATCGGTGATACTGATCGATGTGGACTACTTCAAGAACTACAACGACACCTACGGACATCCGGCGGGCGATGCCGTATTGCAACAACTCGCCGATCTGATGCAGCGAGCCACTTCCCGGGCGGGCGAGGTGGTTGCGCGCTACGGTGGTGAAGAGTTCATCCTGATACTGCCAGGCGCAAACCGCTATTCAGCCAAGAGGACGGCAGATCGGCTTAAAGAACTGGTCCTTGAGGAGCGGATCACGCATGAAGCATCATCCGTTGCCGATATTATTACGGTCAGCCAGGGCATTGCGACTGTTGTCCCCGACAGTGAGATGCAGCCTTCGGATGTTATCGATCTGGCCGACGCCGCGCTTTATTCAGCCAAGGATGCTGGTCGCAATGCTATTGCCGTTGCCTCACCCGACTGAACGATCTAGTTCAAGTCTTCGGGGTGTTCCTTGAAACGGTGAATCTGCCGGCGCTGCTTTTTAGTGGGTCGGTTTAACGGTCTGTCCTGCATACCACCAGCGGCCTTACGCGCTGCCGCTTCATGCTCGCGTTTAGCGCTACTTTCAGGAGTTTCCAGGTAGAGCGTCTGAGCCTGGGGAGCACTACGGCGCTGATCAGATAGTTCGAGCACCTCAATCTCTTTTTCGTCCCATCCCTGACGTATCTTCAGCACGTCTCCTACTGTGATTTCCTTGGACACTTTCACACGCTGCCCGTCCAGATGTACCTTGCCTCCTTCAATGGCATTCTTGGCCAGGCTGCGGGTTTTAAAGAAACGTGCAGCCCACAGCCACTTATCCAGGCGCAGTTTTTGCTTCGGCTCCGAATGATTCACAGCTCTATCGCCTCCGGCATTATCTCGTCAAAATGATGTATACCCGGGAAACGGGTATCAACCCGCTTTTGATGGCTGCTATCGGGTTGTAGCAGTGTCAGCAGGTGTTTCACGCCGTAAGCAAGTGCAGAGTCCAGTACGCTTTCAGTGTCATCTATCAGCAGCGTTCTAGAGGGGTCGAAGGGGTGCAGGTCCTGCAACCGATGCCAGAATGCTTGCTGCTCCTTGGGCGAGTCCAGGTCGTGCGATACCACCACACGATCAAACCAGCCAGTGATATCAACTTGCTCCATTTTGATATCCAGGGTTTTCTGATGAGCATTGGTAACCAGCACAACATCTCGATCACTGGCGTGTAGGCGCTGCAGAAATTCCAACGCGAAAGGTCGAATCTTGATCATGTGTTTAAGCTCGCGCTTGAGCTGTGGGATGTCCATCTCAAGCTGCTCCGACCAGTAGTCCAGCGAATACCAGTCCAGCGTTCCTTTGCCGGTGTGAAAGCGCGAATGCAGATGCTCACGTGCCTCTTCGGCGCTGAGGCGCTTCTCACGGGCATAAACTTCAGGCAGATGCTCAAGCCAGAAGTGGTTGTCATACTGCAGATCCAGTAGCGTGCCGTCCATATCCAGTAAAACGGTGTCTATGACTTGCCAGTCGATCACGCCATGCGCCTGCTATTGTGCTGTATTTGTGACAGTGTCATGGGTTCAATTATGCCTGCAATGTGGTCGGGGTGTTAGGATACTCCTGATTCCAAGAGGAGGTTTTGATATCGAACTTGCACCACTCATCGTGCCGCTACTGGATCTGTGTGATACCGCAGGGAACGCGATACTCAGCCACTATGCTTCAGCTCAGGCAGGGGAGTTTGAGGCAAAGCATGATGATTCACCGCTTACCCGCGCCGATACCGATTCACACATTATCCTAGACGATGGACTGATGCGGCTGACGCCACAGTGGCCTGTGTTGTCAGAGGAGTCGCCGGCAGAGATTGCTGCCCGGCGCCAGAGCTGGCCTACTTTCTGGCTGGTTGATCCGCTGGACGGCACCAAAGAGTTTCTCGGTAGAACGGGCGAGTTCACGATTAACATTGCCCTGGTTCGAGATCACGTCCCTGTGCTTGGCATACTCTATATTCCGTTGGAGCATCGGGCCTGTGTGGGAATTCCGGGGCAGGGAGCCTCGAGTTGGAGCAAGAACGACGCTGGGCAGTGGTCTAGCGAGCCTCTGGCTACCAGCCAGCTGTTGCCAGGCAAGCCGATGACTGTGCTGGCAAGCCGTCGGCATCGCAATCAGCAGTTACAGCGCTGTTTGTCCTGGCTTCAGGCAAATTGGGGTGAGTTGGAGCGTGAAAACAGCGGCAGTGCGCTCAAGTTTTGTCATCTCGCGCAGGGGGAGGGAGATTTCTACCCACGGTTTTCACCCTGCAGCGAATGGGATGTGGCGGCGGGGCAGGCTATTGTTGAGGCGGCAGGAGGCGCAGTATTGGGGATGGATGGTCTCCCGCTGCGCTATAACTGCCGCAAATCCCTGCTAAGCCCTCACTTTCTGGCTATCGGCGATCCTGAGCAGGCTGTATGGGACAACCTGATGGAATTTTTGGCGTAGTAGCGTTTGATACTTGTGCCTTTCGATGAAGTGGGGGTAGAGTTGTTAATTGAAATTCAAATCAGGGCGAACTTAAGCAGGCACCAATGAACCTACCTCCTGGACAAGACCCCGGCTCAATGCAAGAAGCCGCAAACGAGGTGATTACGCCAGCGATGCGCCTGCTGCAGTTGCAGACAAGACACCGTACGCTCGACAATAAAATCGCTGAGATGTACCAGTTCCCTTACCAGAATCAAATCCTTCTGCAGCGTCTGAAAAAGGAAAAGCTGCGTATCAAGGACGCAATCGAACGCCTCAAGAACGATATGATTCCCGATCTGAACGCCTGAGGTGCCAACCACCTCAATAACCAGGTAGATTCTATGCACAAAATTCTGAAATCAGCGCTAGCAGGCGCCGCTATGGTGGCTGCGATAGCTACGACAGCGGTTCACGCACAAGATGCAGCAGAGCCATTGTCCGTAACGACAACCCCACTCAAAGGCAATTTGTACTTGCTCAAGGGCCGCGGGGGCAATGTGGTAGCTTCAGTGGGTCAGGACGGCGTGATGATTGTCGACGACGACTATCCCCAGTACGCCTCGGCCTATCACGATGCGCTCAA
>CALINF010000196.1 GCA_938045215.1 uncultured Halieaceae bacterium
TGCGCCTGTGCCAGCGTAGCGATCCACTCGGTGGAATCGGCAACCAGTCTGCTGGCGTGCAGTCGCATGGAGCGTGCCTCGGATAACTCCAGCATAGCCTGACCAGCCGCATTGATTGCCAGTACCTGCAGATCGGCATCCATGGCAATAACACCCGTGCTGATACTGTCGATGATCTCGAGCTGGTTGTGTTGCATGTGTGTCCTGGTGTAAACGTGAGGCGCGCGGTCGCTGTCATACGTAGCAAAAATGGAGCCAAAACGAGGCATAGCGCTTCGACCGGGCCATTTTCTACAAATCGGGGCTTGTGGCGATAGTAAGTGCTAACTCATAAAAGAAAAGGCTCCTGTTGGAGCACGGGGTGAAGCGACTTACACCAGCCCTGCACCAAGATGGTGCAATACGGGCGCGGTATTGTCCAGAGCTGTTTTAGCGCACGCCGATGGGCCGCAGCACCAGCAGGCGTACTTCTGGCGAGCGAATGACTTCCTCTGACTCGCTGGATTGCCTGAGTACAACCAGTGTGTGCTCGCCGCGGCGCACGTTGGTTACAGTCCAGTAGCCTGCGGCCTGCGGCTCTCCCCAGATTTCACCGCTGATCTCAAGCACCAGGCGTTCGTCAGGTTGTAGCGGGGGGCTTGTGCTGGCGCTGACAGAAAAATTGCCTGGGCCCATTGGGATAGTGTCGCCATCGGCGGGGCTGGTAATCGTTACCTTTGATGCAATTTTGGTCGGTTTTTCTGGCTTCACCTGATCGCTGCGATCAATAACCCTGGGTGGCGGTGTGGTGTTGGTAGGCTTGATGTCTACCTGCTCGGTTGCAGCACTCCCCGGCGGTGGGGAATCGGTAAAGATGACGTTGCCTTCGCTATCGGTGGTGCGATAGACCTGAGCCGAAGTGCAGACGCTCAGGGTAAGTAACAAGAGCAGTGATAGTGGTTTCATAAGTTGCAGACCCCTGATTCTCCAGAGAGTACCTTAGCAGAAAAGCAGTAACGGTGGGCTTGGAGTGAGATGTCAGGTGTGTAGTATGCAGCTACATAACGAGCTTAACAGTGGTGATTCAGGCACAAAAAAGCCCGCACTGGGCGGGCTTGTTTGCAGTCCTGTAACCTACACTGAGTAGTACATATCGAACTCAACAGGGTGGGTCGTCATATTGAGGCGCTCTATTTCTTCAGACTTCAGCTCAATGTAGCCATCAATCATGTCATCTGTGAATACACCTCCGGCTGTGAGAAATGCACGGTCTTCGTCCAGCGCAGCCAGCGCCATTTCCAGACTAGAGGCCACGGTAGGTATAGCCTTGCCTTCTTCTGGTGGCAGATCATAGAGATCCTTGTCTGCGGCATCACCCGGGTGAAGCTTGTTCGCGATGCCGTCCAGGCCTGCCATCAGCATTGATGCAAACGCCAGGTAGGGGTTGGCCGTGGGGTCTGGGAATCGCACTTCTACGCGCTTGCCCTTGGGGTTGGGCTCGTAAGGAATGCGGATAGACGCAGAACGATTGCGCGCCGAATACGCCAGCATTACCGGTGCTTCAAAACCCGGCACCAGGCGTTTGTAGGAGTTGGTGGAGGCATTGGTGAACGCGTTCAGGGCACGGGCGTGCTTGATGATGCCGCCGATGTAGTACAGCGCAGTCTCCGAGAGACCTGCATAGCCATCACCTGCAAATATGTTCACGCCATCTTTTGAAATTGACTGGTGAACGTGCATGCCTGAGCCATTGTCGCCGACAATGGGCTTGGGCATGAATGTCGCTGTCTTGCCATAGGCGTGAGCAACATTGTGAACGCAGTACTTGAGAATCTGGGTTTCGTCGCCTTTCTTCACAAGCGTGTTGAATTTAACGCCAATTTCGCACTGTCCAGCCGTACCCACTTCATGGTGATGCACCTCAATAGGCAGGCCCATCTGTTCCATCGCGGCACACATCGCGGCGCGAATATCGTGCAGTGAATCAACTGGTGGTACGGGGAAGTAGCCGCCTTTAACACCTGGACGGTGACCGATATTGCCATCGTCAAAGTTATGGCTGGATGCCCAGGCCGCTTCCTCGGAGTTGATGCTATAGCCTGCACCGCTCATGTCCGCGTGCCACTTAACGTCGTCGAATACAAAAAACTCTGGCTCCGGGCCGAAGAACGCAGTATCGCCGATACCAGTGGAGGTCAGGTATTCCTCTGCACGCTTTGCTACTGAGCGGGGGTCGCGCTCATAGCCTTGCATTGTGGTGGGTTCTACGATGTCGCAGCGCACGATCAGCGTAGTGTCGTCGGTAAAGGGGTCCAGCACAGAAGCGCTGTCATCTGGCATCAGAATCATGTCGGATTCATTGATACCTTTCCATCCGGCGATAGATGAACCGTCAAACATCTTGCCGCCGTCGAAAAAGTCCTCATCTACTTCGGTCGCGGGAATAGAGACGTGCTGCTCCTTACCGTGACTGTCAGTGAAGCGCAGGTCGATCCAGCGCACATCGTTTTCTTTGATCAGATTCAGAGTATGTTCTGACATCGTGTGTCCTCCAGTGGGTGTTGTCGGGATCGTCCAGACGATCCTCACGTTCGAATGCTGACTGTGAATGACGAACAAGGCGTCTTATTACAGGGCAGTTTTATTCGGTAGTGTGTTAAAGCAAGAGCTGTGCCAAAAGAGTGCTGCCAATAACCTATTGTTTATAAAAGCAAAAGGCAAGCTAATGTCTGATTTGGTGCGAGCTATGCTCTATTATGGTGCTCTAATGCGCTATTTTGGTGCAGTGTGCCAGCTATTGTTACGACCCTAAACGCTGAAACCGTCGACCCAGGCACTGCTTTAGACTCCGATTCCTCTGGTTACGTTGCCAAAACACCGGACCTTGCTTGAGGCTGACCCGCAAGCGGCGCCGTAGTGCGCTCGATCGGCAATTTCAGCGCACAATTCACAACTGCGAGATCAGTACTTGCGGTATACTCCGCGCCTTTTTCGCAAGCCCCTCCGGCACAGGAAAACTCCGTGATAGATGATCTCAGAAACATAGCCATTATTGCCCACGTTGACCACGGCAAAACCACACTGGTGGATTGCCTGTTACAGCAATCTGGCACCCTTGACCGTCGTAGCGAGGGCGCTGAGCGTATCATGGACTCCAACGATCAGGAGCGCGAGCGCGGTATCACTATTCTGGCCAAGAACACGGCGATCAAGTGGAACGACTTTCGCATCAACATTGTTGATACGCCTGGACACGCCGACTTTGGCGGTGAAGTGGAGCGCGTGCTCTCGATGGTCGACTCTGTGTTATTGCTGGTCGATGCAGTAGATGGCCCCATGCCCCAGACCCGGTTCGTCACGTCCAAGGCGTTTGAGCGCGGCTTGCGACCAATTGTTGTCGTTAACAAGGTCGATAGGCCGGGTGCTCGTCCCGACTGGGTGGTGGACCAGGTGTTTGACCTGTTTGACAAGCTCGGTGCCACTGAGGAGCAACTGGACTTCCCGGTTATCTTTGCCTCGGCGATCGAGGGGATTGCAGGTCTGGATCACGAAGATATGGCTACCGATATGCAGCCGCTTTTCGAGTCAGTCGTCGAGCATGTACCAGCACCGCAAGTAAATGCGGATGGACCCCTGCAGTTACAGATCAGCGCTTTGGACTACAACAGCTATGTTGGCGTTATCGGCGTAGGACGGATCACCCGCGGCGTGCTCAAGCCAAATTCCCCGGTGGTCGTTGTCGACAGCGAGGGCAAAACCCGCAACGGTCGCGTCCTGCAGGTCATGGGTTATAGCGGTCTTGAACGCGTTGATGTTGAAAGCGCCGAGGCCGGTGACATTGTATGTGTGACAGGCATTGAGGGGCTGAATATTTCTGACACGCTGTGCTCTGCAGATAAAGTCGAAGCATTGCCGCCGCTGACAGTGGATGAACCTACGGTCAGCATGACGTTTCAGGTGAATGATTCACCTTTCGCGGGCAAGGAAGGCAAGTTTGTCACCACGCGCAACATCAAGGAGCGCCTGGAGCGCGAGTTGATTCACAACGTCGCGCTGCGAGTTGAGCCGGGCGATACGCCGGACAAGTTTAAGGTATCGGGCCGCGGTGAGCTGCACCTGTCTGTATTGATCGAAACTATGCGCCGGGAAGGGTTCGAACTGGGCGTTTCACGACCGGAGGTTATCCAGCGGGAGATCGAAGGCGTGTTGCAGGAGCCCTTCGAGCAGTTGGTAATCGACTGTGAGGACCAGCATCAGGGCTCCATTATGGAGGAGTTGGGCCTACGCCGCGCAGAGCTTGAGAATATGGTCCCCGATGGTAAGGGTCGAGTGCGATTGGAGTTCATCGTGCCAGCTCGCGGCTTGATCGGCTTCCGGTCTCAGTTCCTCACCATGACCTCCGGTAGCGGTATCATGACGCACGTCTTTGATCACTATGGTCCTGTTAAGAACGCCGAGATGATCCACCGTACCAATGGCGTGCTTGTGTCCATGGTGAAGGGTAAAACGCTGGCGTATGGACTGTTTAACCTGCAGGACAGGGGTCGCCTTTTTATCGAGCCAAATGTCGATGTTTACGAAGGGCAAATCATCGGCTTGCACAGTCGCAGCAACGACCTCACGGTAAATCCCACCAAAGCCAAGCAATTGACCAATGTTCGTGCATCGGGCACGGATGAGGCGTTGACTCTCACGCCACCCGTACGACATACGCTGGAACAGGCCCTTGAGTTTATTGAGGAAGATGAGTTGGTGGAGGTCACGCCAGAGAGTATTCGCCTGCGTAAGAAGTTGCTGCAGGAGCACGAGCGCCGTCGCGCCAGCCGCGGCTAGTGTTTAAGTGAAAGCGCTATTGCAGCGGGTCAGTCACGCGAGCGTCCGAGTGGACGGTGCTATCGTGGGTGAGATCGAGCAGGGACTCCTGGTGCTGCTGGGGCTGGATAAAGGCGACAGTCCTGAGCTCGGCGAGCGCATGCTCGACAAGATTCTGGCCTATCGACTGTTTGCCGATGACAAGGACAGGATGAATCGCAGTGTTGCAGATATCGGTGGCGGGGTGCTGCTGGTGTCGCAGTTCACACTGTCGGCAGATACACGCAAAGGCTTGCGGCCCAGCTTCTCCAGTGCAATGCCCCCCGGCGAGGCTGAAGCGCTCTACCAAACGATGCTCGAGAGTCTGCGGGACAAGCATGCCCCGGTGGCAGCAGGTTCTTTTGGGGCGGATATGCAGGTTGCGCTGGTCAATGACGGGCCGGTGACGTTCCTGTTGGAAATCGACTGATCATACCGCGCACTCCAGCAGCATATGCCGGTGCGCAATACCATCCTCGATGTATTCATC
>CALINF010000197.1 GCA_938045215.1 uncultured Halieaceae bacterium
TGGAATTATTGCCGCTGACCGGGGCACAATTGTTGTCAATGGCGAAGACATCACCGCACTTCCCATGCACGAGCGGGCACGCCGTGGCATCGGGTACCTACCTCAGGAAGCCAGTATTTTCCGCAAGCTAACGGTAGGAGACAACATTCTGGCGATCCTGGAGACGCGCCCGGATCTCACCCGCACTCAGCGCTTCGAACGTCGCGACGAACTGCTCGCAGAGTTCAACGTCAGTCACCTCATCGATAGTCTGGGGCAATCTTTATCAGGCGGTGAGCGCCGCCGAATAGAGATCGCCAGAGCGTTAGCAACAGAACCTGACTTCATTCTACTGGATGAGCCATTTGCCGGCGTTGACCCGATTTCCGTCAACGATATCAAAGACATTATCCGCCACCTGCGTGATCGCGGTATTGGGGTGTTGATCACCGATCACAATGTCAGGGAGACACTGGATATCTGCGAAACGGCCTTTATCGTTGGCGAGGGGCACATCATTGCCTCAGGCGGAGCGCACGATATCCTGGGTAATGCACGTGTGCGTGAAATCTATCTGGGTGAGCAGTTCAGGCTCTAGTAATCGCGCGATAATGCTTTGGACTTCCTGGCCGAGTGTTGATCAAATTTAGTACAAGCAATAATCACGCCAAATTGGTTGCCTAGTCCTTGCCTCGAGGGCTACACTCAAAGACGAATGTCACCACCTTCGGCGGGCTCTTGTCACCACCATGAAGCAGTCGCTACAACTCAAACTTGGCCAACAGCTGACGATGACCCCTCAGCTGCAGCAGGCTATCAAGTTGCTGCAATTGAGTACGCTCGATCTGCAACAGGAGATTCAGCTGGCGCTGGACTCCAACCCCATGCTGGAGCTCATTGAGGACGATGGTGAATCGTCAACAGCAGAGTCGTCAGACAATGGTATCAATGAACAACTCTCCACCCAGTCTGAGCAAAGTAGCGCCGCGGACACGATCCAAGACCCACAGGCAGATTCACTCCCGACTGGCGAGTGGGACGAAACAATGCCTAACGAACTGCCTGTTGATACGCAATGGGATGACTTACTGCCCTCCTCGTCGGCGCCCCCTCGAGCCGCACCCGAAGGCGGTGAAATGGACTTCGACCAGCGCAATAGCGTTGAGCCAGAGCTCCAGGATCTTCTCCTGTGGCAGCTCAACCTCACGAGACTATCAGATGTCGATCGCGTGATCGCGATGAGCATCATCGACTCTGTGGACGGCATGGGTCGGCTGACCGTCAGCCCGGAGGAAATCCACCAGTCACTGGAAGATGAGCTGGAGATCGATCTCGATGAAGTTGTCGCCGTGTTGCACGCCTTACAGCAGTTTGAGCCAGCCGGCGTCTGCGCTCGCGATCTGCAAGAATGCCTGATGATTCAACTAAAACAGCTACCCGCCAGCACACAATGGCTGGAGCAGGCTAAACAGATGGTCTCAAGACACATGAGTCAACTGGCCAGCGGCGACTTTCCACAGATTCAACGACGCATGCGCTTGAAGGAAGACCAGCTGATTCAGGTGATGGAGCTGGTCCAGACCTTACAGCCCTTCCCCGGCGAAGGAGTAGGAGCAGACGCTACCGAATATATCGTTCCTGATGTTTTTGTCAGCAAGCAAAACGGGCGCTGGCGGGTGGAGCTGAACCCCGATATTGCGCCACGGATCCGTATCAATGAAGGCTATGCGGGAATGATCCGTCGCGCAGACAACAGCACGGACAACAACTACCTGCGAGACAACCTGCAGGAGGCTAAGTGGTTCCTGAAAAGCCTGCAAAGTCGCAATGAAACCCTAATGAAAGTGGCAACCCGGATCGTCGAGCACCAACGGAACTTCCTCGAATACGGCGCGGAAGCAATGAAGCCATTGGTTCTGCACGATATCGCCGAGGCAGTGGAAATGCATGAATCCACGATATCTCGCGTGACAACCCGCAAATATATGCACACACCACGTGGTATTTTTGAGCTTAAGTACTTTTTTTCCAGTCACGTGGCCACAACATCGGGTGGTGAGTGCTCTTCTACCGCCATTCGAGCGCTGATAAAAAAGCTGGTTGCGGCGGAAAACCCCCGCAAGCCACTGAGTGACAACAAAATTACGCAATTACTCGAGGAGCAAGGTATCAAGGTTGCCCGTCGCACCGTTGCCAAGTACCGGGATACGCTCTTTATACCACCTTCAAACGAACGCAAGAGATTAGTCTAAACTTAACTGTACTCGACCTAGTCGGGCACGGGCGCTCTGACCTGTTACAGAGCACCCATCACACCACAGAAGGAGCATGTTTATGCAATTGAATGTCAGCGGTCACCATGTCGAAGTCACGGACCCTCTGCGGGAGTATGTCGAAAGCAAATTTGAGCGTTTACAGCGCCATTTTGATCAAATCACTAATACCGAAGTCACCCTGATTGTAGAGAAGCTGGTTCAGAAAGCTGAAGCCACCGTGCATATTTCAGGCGCCGATCTTTTTGCCGCCGCTGAATCAGACGACATGTACGCAGCAATAGACGCACTGGCAGACAAGCTCGATCGCCAGTTGATTAAACGCAAAGAAAAGTCCAGAGGACACTAAACCCAAAGATGCAATCTATCGCCGATCTTCTGACCCCGGGGCGTACTGTGTGTCACGTATCCGGGGGCAGTAAAAAACGTCTGTTCGAAACCATTGCCAGCATCATCAGTGAAGATCAGCTATCGCTTACTCCCAACGAGATATTCTCTCACCTGATTGCACGGGAAAGGCTGGGCAGCACTGGTCTGGGCAAGGGTATCGCCATACCCCACTGCCGGGTTGACAATTGCAGTCGCCCGCTGGGAACGCTGATCACACTGGATGAGCCGCTGGCGTATGATGCACCCGATGGTGTACCAGTCGATCTACTTTTTGTTCTGCTGGTGCCCAGCGAGGAACATCAGCAGCACCTCGATATACTCGCGCAGATTGCAGGTCTCTTCAGTCAGGATGCGTTCTGTAACGCGTTGCGAACCAGCAAAGACTCAACCGAACTGTTTGAAACGGCTATCGGCTGGAGCTCGTAACGACTCATGGAACTTGTGATTATCAGTGGCCGTTCAGGCTCCGGCAAGAGTACCGCCCTGCATCAGCTTGAGGATGAGTCTTACTACTGCATCGATAACCTCCCGGCGTCTCTGCTGCCCGCTTTGGTCAGAGAGACCAGTCAATCAGACTTCGCGCACTTCGAAGGCACGGCCGTGTGCATAGATGCGCGCAACGCCTGGAAAGATCTGAGTAATTTCGGTGCCATACTCGAAGCATTGCCCACCACAGTGAGAACTCGCATTCTGTTTCTCGACGCGCAGGATGCAACTTTAATCAAGCGTTTTAGCGAGACCCGGCGACGTCATCCTCTATCGAGTGACAACGTACCACTGGCAGAGGCGATTGAGCGTGAACGACACTTGCTTGAACCCATCGCCAGCTCGGCTGACCTCGTGCTGGACACCAGCGCCATGACAATCTATGAATTGCGCGATGCTATCAAGCAGCGTCTGGTGGGTGGTGTCTCCGGCGCCATGTCGATTCTGTTTCAATCCTTTGGCTTCAAGCGGGGCGTTCCCGCTGATGCAGATCTTGTTTTTGACGTGCGAATGTTACCCAATCCACACTGGGTTAAGGAGCTGCGATTACAGACGGGACTTGATAGCGCTGTTCAATCGTTCCTGAAAGAACAGCCCGTGACCGAGGAACTCCTGCGTGACATCAGTGCATTTCTGGACAACTGGCTGCCCCGCTACAGCCAGAGCAATCGCAGTTATATGACTATCGGGCTGGGTTGTACGGGTGGGCAACATCGTTCAGTATATTTGGCGCATCGTCTATTTGAGCACTATCGAACGCTCTACCCGCAGGTCCATCTGCGCCACAGGGAGCTGCAGTAGCAGAACGCACAGTGATAGAAACCCAGATCACTATCATCAACAAACTCGGCTTGCATGCCCGTGCGGCCGCAAAATTTGTCGGTTGCGCGTCAGCATTCTCCAGTCGCATCGAGGCCGGTCACGGCGGCAAGATGGTCGACGCCAAGAGCATCATGTCAGTTATGATGCTCGCGGCAGGCAAGGGTACCGTTCTGGATCTGCGAATCAATGGCAGTGATGAGAGCGCAGCGCTGGAAGCTCTACAAACCCTCATTAATAACCGCTTCGACGAGGCGGAATAGTACCAAAGCACGCTATCACTGACTCCAAAGCCTGCTTCGTAAGTTGTTGTAGCAATGCATTTACCGGATAATTCACGGGTCTGGCGAACCGTCCGACGCACTCTCACGCGGATAACATCATGGTAAGCACACCGGCAACCGCTCAGGCACAACTCGACAAACTGTCACTGGCTTTGAACAGCGGTACGCTTGCTGATGTGCGCCGCATGCTGAATGGTCTCTCCGCCGCCGACGTCGCACACCTGCTCGAATCTTCCCCTCCCCGCTATCGTCACATCCTGTGGCAAAT
>CALINF010000198.1 GCA_938045215.1 uncultured Halieaceae bacterium
GGAAACCAATGGACTGGGCGATGCAATTGATACGCAGGAATACGCACTGCGCTGGGATCACGACTGGAATAGCCGTTCGCATACCCGATTTGAGGTCGTGAGCGGAGACGATGAATACACTGGCTCGGTCAGAAGCGATGATCGTTGGTCTGCTGAAGCCAAGTATGTTTACAAGTTCAAGCGTTGGTTTGATCTCAGTGGCGGCTATCGATACGAAGACAGGGATAGTAATGCGCGGAGTATCGATTACAGCCAGAACGTGTATTTCATTCGAGCGGATTTGAGTCTCTAGCCGGACAGTGTCTACCAACAGTGTACTTGCACGCGCGTCTTCAATTGGCCTGGTAATGGGGCTGCTGGTGCTGGCAGGGCATGCACTCAAAATGATACAACACGACCTGATTTTTAGCGAACTGGAGACAGAGGTCAGTTTTTGGGGGCGTGGCGCGTATCAGCCAACGCAGGCAACGCGTCGCAGCATTGCATCTCGCCTCGAACACCAGTTGCAGATCAGTCCACAAAACTCCCGCCTGCTAACGCTTAGAGCGAATCAGTTGGCCTGGGAGGGTTTTTGGTCGGAGTCCGATGAAGACTACAGTCGGTACCTACGCCAGGCTATAGAGACGCAGTATGCCTCCTTGTTGACAAGGCCTGCTTACGGACAGGGCTGGTCAAAATTGTTACAGTATCAAGCTGTAGACGAGGCTGGCGAAGAGCTGCATAAATTGGCGAGAGTCCAAATGCAAAAGCTCCAGCGCTGGCAGTAAAAACCTGAAGTTGGACGCCCATAATTGTGACACGCTGGCTAATTCTATTCTTGGCGCTGTTCTCCTCGACCCTGGTTGCGCAGGAAGAAGGATATAAGCTCAATTCCGGTGATGCGATTCGGATCTACGTGTACGGCGAGCCCGACCTTACCTTCGACAGGCTTCTGGTTGGCCAGAATGGCCGTATATCGTTTCCATTTCTCGGTGAACTCAAGGTGGTCGGCAAGACGTCCGCGCAGTTACAGCAGGATTTGATTGATGGCTTAAAGCCAGACTATCTGATCGACCCTCGCATCTCGGTGAGTATTGTTAAGTATCGACCCTTTTTCGTGAACGGTGAAGTGAAGAGTCCAGGTGGGTTGGAGTTTCAGCCAGGCCTGACCCTGCGCAAGGCGATTTCACTTGCCGGTGGTTTCACTGAGCGTGCAAATAAGAAGGAATTTCTGTTGATAGCCGATAACGACCCGAGCGGCGAAGAACGCAAGGTAGGGTTGGACTATCGTATTCAGCCGGGCGATATCATCACTGTCAGGGATACCTTCTTCTAGATGAACCCATCCCACCAGCAGCCGAGTCATGTACCCCAGTCAATGGACGACGATTTCATCGACCTTGGGCGGCTGCTGCGCGCGGTACTGCGCCACAAATGGGGAATTCTGGGCTTCGCGTTCGCCATCACGCTGGTGAGTGGTCTGTTTGTTTACTCCATGGAGCCGGTGTACTCGGCGTCAGCTTCTATAGTGTTGGAGAGCCAGCAGGCCAATGTGGTTAACGTTGAGGAAATCTACACCTACGACACCTACGACTACAACTACAGCCAAACCCAATACGAAATACTAAAGAGTCGCAGCCTGGCAGAGCGTGTGGTGCGTCGGTTGCAACTGCACAGGCATCCGCATTTTGCGAAGGATGAGAGCGACGACTCGGAAGAGTCGCCGTGGTATGCCATCGACTTGAAGGCATTGTTGCCGGCGCGCGAAAAAGAGCCGCCCATCCAGTACACGCAGGAAGAGCTGGATGAAATGGCCATCCAGAACCTTACTGGAGCGATTGCAGGTGGTTTGCAGATATCACCAGTGGAGTACAGCTACGTTGTTTACTTGAGCTACGAGAGCACCGACCCACGTCTGGCAGCGCAGATAGTGAATGCCATAGCCGAGGAGTTCATTGCAAGCAATCTTGAGATACGACTCGAGGGAACACTACAAGCTACCGACTGGTTGGATGAGCGCTTGTCGATTCTTGCGCAGAACCTGAGCGCCTCGGAGCAGGCATTGCAGGATTTTCGTGACCGTGAGGGCCTTGTGAGCGTTGAAGGCGTAACGGGCTTGGGCGGCAGCGAACTGCAAATATTGTCCCAGCGTCTTCAGGAAGCTCAGCGAGCGCGGATTGAGGCGGAGAATATCAAGGCTGAAGTGCAGGGTTTAGCCAACGCAAGCATCGAGGACTTGTTAACGATACCGGCCGTGCTTCAGCATCAGGTGATCAGGGATATCAAACGCGAGCAATCAAGTGCAGAGCGACGGGTTGCAGAGTTGGGTAAGCGCTATGGTTCACGACACCCCAAAATGATCGCAGCCGAGTCCGACCTGAAGCAGGCAAATACCGATTTGGCCCAGGAAGTGCGTAAGGTTGTGTCCGGGATTAGTCGCGAATATGAGATTGCCCAACGGAACGAGCAACAGTTGCAGGCCGACTGGGAAGCTCGCAAAAGCGAGATGCAGGATTTCAACCGAACCGAGTTTCGGCTGCAGGAGTTGCAACGTGAGGTCGAAACGAACCGGCAGCTGTACGACATTTTCTTTACGCGCATCAAGAGTGTGAGTGAGACGGGCGGTTTCGAAAAGCCCCATGCGCGTATCGTCGATCGGGCGATGGTGCCGGATTGGCCAGTGAAGCCAAACAAGCGGCTTAGCATTACGCTGGCGTTCATTCTCGGCGCTATGCTTGGCTGCGGTATAGCGGTTCTTCTCGATACTCTGGATAACACCATCAAGTCGCCGGATGATGTGAGTGACAAGCTCAATACACCGTTGCTAGGTTTTATTCCCGTGCAGGATCTGGATGGTGCGGGGGAGTTTAAGCAGTTCTGGGAAAACCCTCAGGGTTTGTATGCCGAGGCGATTCGCACCATTCGCACAGGTGTGGTGCTAAGCAGCTTGAATAATCCGGCGAAAGTGATTGTTATTACCAGTACCGTGCCGGGCGAAGGAAAATCGACTACTGCTCTGAACCTGGGTTCTGCGATGGGCCAGATGGAGAGAACACTGGTTATTGGTGCAGACCTGCGTCGACCCAGTTTGGCAAAGAAATGTAATCTCGAAGCAAATCATAATGGGCTGAGCCATTTTGTTGCAGGGACCGCTCCGTTGGAAAAGTGCATTGAACATTTGCCGAGTTTGAATCTTGATGTGATGCCCGCGGGAATTATTCCTCCCAACCCGCTGGAAATGATAAGTTCCAGCCGCTTCATAGACGCGCTGGCCGAGTTAAGAGATCGCTACGATCGCATCGTCATCGATTCCGCACCTGTGCAGGCGGTGAGCGATGCATTGATTCTGTCCTCCTACGCTGATGCTGTCATTTATGTCGTGAAAGCTGATGCGACTCCAGCCACCGCGGTACAAAAGGGCATCGCCAGTATTCTGGGTTCCAATGAACCTCTCGCGGGTGTGGTGCTAAACCACTTTAACGCCAAGAGAGCGAGCGGGTACCGCTATGGCGTTGGCTACGATCAATATGGCGACTACTATCAGGCCGAAGAAAAGAGCTAATTGCATCCTTACGGTTCCGGCAGTTCGCTGCAGTGTTAGAGCTGAAACACAGCGCCCCATCCCGCGGTGAGAATCAGCCCGATATTGGCCAGAAATCCCAGTATCATACCGGGGCCTCTTTTTCCGGGATCGCTTACATAGGCGTTTCGGTATAGCACTCTGCCCACAAGAAAAACGAGCCCTAGTGCTGCCGCCACTATTGGCATGAAAAATTGCGCACAAACCCACATGGCCGGAAGCGTAACAATCAGTTGCTCAAGAGTATTCATTTGCACGCGATAGGCTTTTTCAAACTCCAGATCACCAACACAGGCCGGGGCAACCAGATCAGATGCCGCTCGAGCTTTGCCAGTGAGCATCATGAATGCGATGTACTGTAGCAATAACAGTAGTGTAACCAGTGCAACCAAAGCCATAGACTAACCCTCGTAAAAGTACC
>CALINF010000199.1 GCA_938045215.1 uncultured Halieaceae bacterium
TGACCCTGCGGGTCAGTTGTTCGCTATAACTGTTGATCTTCCAGTGGCCCGGGCTCCAGCCCTTGAGAAAGCGATGAAAATCGGCCCAGGCCACGTCGTAAAGCCCCCGCCACTCGTCTTCCAACGCTACGCTATCGACACCGGGTTGCTTCTCTTTCACGCGCTGGGCCAGCCTGAAGAAGTAGTAATCCAGTAGCTCACTTTCCAAGGCCGCGCATTCGTCCTCACGCAAACAGCTGCCCACAAAATAGGCCACGTCTTTCATACCGCAGCCCCGCCCCACATATTGGAAATCTACAGCCGCCACACCCGGCTTCGGGATGTCGCTTGTGAAGCAGAAGTTGGCCAGCTTGGCGTCACCGTGGATAAGGGTTTGATAGCGACACGCTCGTAACTGCTGATCGATACTCACCGCCGCCTCGCGCAGGCGCACATCCTCAAGCGCCGCAAGTTCGTCGGGGCGGGTATCCAGATGCCAGTAGCTGCCACACTCCCACAGCCCGTCTGCCGGGCTATTGAGAAAAGTCGCATGAAAACTCGCCAGCCAGTCCAGGCATGCTCGAATGTCCTCCATGGTCGCAGTTTCTTTTCTGATATCGAATCCCGCGGCATCCAGGTCTGTGAGCACCAACACAGTTTCATTCTCTCCAGCATTAACGTCTAAACAGGCAGGCACCTGGCAATGGCTGTCGCATTGATGAGCGTAGTCCTGATACCAATGCGCTTCTATCTGGTAAGAGCGTATTTTGCGCTTGTGTGAACGCCCTGTATTCCAACCACGGGGATGGCTGCCAGCTTCAGGCAGTTTGATGTGCTTGAGGATGACCGAGGGATAGGTGCTGCCGGCCAGTTCAAGGCGTACAACCTCACCGTAGCCACTCCAAAGCGATTGGATAACGGTGGCGCTGCGAATCACCCGCGCTCCCGTTGCTAAAAGCACCGTATTAGAAATAGCTGTATGCATAACCCCAATATAACCATGAATCGACAGCTGTGTTGAACCCTGCGTGATTTTCATGGTCAACTACCACTCACCTCAACAGGACACGCCAGGAACGGCTACAACTCTATGAAATCCCTACCACTTTTCCTCATACTTCCCGGCCTAATGATGGCTTTATCGGGCTGTCAGCAAAAAATTGAGCCGGCGCCGGTTACCAGCCAGCCAGCGCTGCCCAATGGCATCACTTTCATCGAGTCGGTGGAGCGAGAAACTCCTGACCAACTGATTATTCCATACAAGAAATACCGGTTGGACAACGGGCTTACCGTTATCCTCCATGAGGACGTATCTGATCCACTGGTACATGTTGACGTGACCTATCACGTGGGGTCGGCTCGGGAAGAAGTGGGTAAATCGAGCTTTGCGCACTTTTTTGAACACATGATGTTTCAGGGGTCTGAGAATGTAGCCGATGAAGGCCATTTCAAGATCGTGTCGGAGTCAGGTGGCACACTCAATGGCACCACCAACTCTGATCGCACCAATTATTTTCAAACGGTTCCATCCAATCAGCTGGAGAAGATGTTGTGGCTGGAGGCCGATCGGATGGGCTTCTTGCTGGACGCAGTAACGCAGGAAAAATTCGAGATTCAGCGTGAAACGGTCAAGAATGAGCGTGGACAGAATTACGACAACCGTCCTTATGGTCTGGTAAGAGAGCGCGTAGGTGAAGCTCTGCACCCGGAGGGGCATCCCTACTCATGGTCAACAATCGGTTATCTGGAAGACCTTGACCGGGTTGATGTTAACGATTTGAAAAAGTTCTTCCTGCGTTGGTACGGACCAAACAATGCCGCCCTCACGATTGGCGGAGATTTCGATGAAACGCAGGCTTTGCAGTGGGTAGCCAAATACTTCGGCTCCATTCCAAGCGGGCCGCAGGTAGACGATCCTGAAAAGCCCGCTGTTGTGCTCGACAGCAATCGCTACATCTCCATGGAAGACCGGGTGTCGCTGCCCATGCTGTATATGGCGTACCCGACTGTCAGCCTGTACCACCCTGACGAGGCGCCGCTGGACGTGCTGATGTTTATTCTGGGCCAGGGTGAAACCTCGCTGCTGTACAAAAACATGGTCAAGAACGGCCTTGCGGTGCAGGCAAGCTCAAACCATGGTTGCGCCGAGTTACTTTGCACATTCACGATCATAGCGCTGCCAAACCCCGCAAATGGCAAAACACTGGCAGACCTGGAAAAAATTACTCGCGATTCCCTGGCAGAATTTGAACAACGCGGTGTCAACGAGGATGACTTGATCCGCGTCAAAATGAATATTACTTCAGGCATGGTGTACAGCCTTGAGAGCGTCTCCGGGAAGGTCTCCCAGCTGGCATCTTACGAAACCTATGAGGGCGATCCAGACTATATCGCCCAGGACATCGCCCGTTATGAAAACGTGACGGAAGAAGACGTGATGCGTGTGTACAAAAAGTACATCGCAGACAAGCCTGCCGTAATCATGAGCACAGTGCCGTACGGCCAGCTGGATCAGATTGCAGCGCCAGACACCTGGTCGCGCTACCAGCGAACCTTGCCCGACTACAAGGCAACCAGTGAAGCAGACCTTGCATATCGCCGTGCAAAGGATGATTTCGATCGCAGCATACAACCCCCGGCTGGTGATAACCCGAGCATTACATTGCCAACTATCTGGCGAACCGAGCTGGGCAACGGCGTAAAAGTGCTGGGCACAGTTAATGAAGAAACACCGACAACAACCATCAGCCTGAGCATAGGCGTTGGTCAGCGCGACGAGCCGTTGGACAAACTGGGCTTAGCGGCAATAACCGCTGCAATGATGAATGAATCAACCATGCAATCGAGCAACGAAGACCTTAGCAATCGCTTGCAGAAGCTGGGCTCTACCATTACTTTCAGCTCGGATAACAACAACACAACGATGGCGGTTCGCAGCCTCAGTAAAAATCTTGATGCGACCCTCGCCATTGCCGCAGAAAAATTGTTGCAGCCCAAATTCGATGCAGATGATTTCACTCGCGTACAGGCTCAAACACTACAAGCCATAGAGAGAAGCAAAACCGATGCCGCGACCACGGTGGCCAGCGTATATCAGAAATTGCTCTTTGGCAGCGACAATCCGTTTGCTTACCTGAATATTGGTACCGTAGAGGCGGTAAGCGAGATTACTCTGGATGATGTGAAAGCATTCCACGCCGCGCATTACTCTCCAAAGATCGGCTCCCTGGTAGCCGTGAGCAACTATGATCGCGATGCGTTGGTTAAAAAGCTTGCCGTCTTTGCGCTCTGGAGTGGCGTCGATGTTACACGCAGTGTACTCAAGCCATTCCCGAAAGCTGAGGGCACCAGGCTTTACCTTGTAGACAAACCAGACGCTGCGCAGTCGGAGATACGCATCGTTAAACGCTCACTTAATTATGACGCAACCGGTGAGTTCTATCGTGCCAACCTGATGAACTTTGTTCTTGGTGGAGCCTTTAACAGTCGCATCAACCTGAACCTGCGAGAAGACAAAGGCTACTCCTATGGTGCCTGGTCGGGATTCAACGGAGAACAGGATTACGGCGTTTACGCTGCTAGCGCCGGCGTTCGCACCGACTCCACTCAGGACTCCATCGTTCAGATCGAAAAAGAAATTCGCAACTACGCTGAAAACGGGATAACAGAGCGCGAACTAAGCTTCACTAAAAATGCCATCGGCCAGCGTGACGCCCGGGCGTATGAAACACCAACACAAAAGCTGGCATTCCTGTCGCGAATCATCCAATACGATCTGGACGATGACTTTGTAGACAAGCAAAACGACATCCTTGCCGGCATCAGCCAGCAAGAGATCAACCGTTTAGCCAAAAAACATCTCGATATGAATGAAATGACTATCGTGGTGGTTGGGGATAAGCAGGCCATTCTTCCGGGGCTAGAAGAGCTTGGCTACGACATCGTTGAACTGGATACCAGCGGGAACCCGATACAGTAAGGTTAATAGTGTCACTCGCTCAACCATGTTTCCATGGAGGCGTTAAACGCGTCGGCCTGCTCGATCATCAGCCAATGCCCGCAATCAAATGACTGCACCTTGTTTTGCGGGTTCTCCAGCAAACTCTGCAGCCACTCGGGTGAATGAAACATCATGGGCTTGCGAGCAGCATAGGCGTAAAAGAACGGGAATGAAGGATCCATCGGCAAAAGTTCGCGCATACCCCCGTTCATACCAAACCAGCGCATAGCGTAAGGCATGCTCATGCCTGCGTGAATGTGTTCCTCGTGGCTCTTTGCGTCCAGTACCTTGGCCACAAATTTGGCCAAAGGGTCACCCAAAAACCTGGGCAATATGAAACTGATGGCGAGCATAATCTGGTAGGAAAACACCATCAGCTTCTGCTTGACGGACAGGGAATGCGTGAACTCGTCTGAGTTGAGGTCACCCACGTCCAGGCCAATCATCTTCTTAACCCTGTCGCGGTTACGCATTGCATACTCATAACCAAAGGCACAGCCCCAGTCGTGAACCAGCAAGATCACGGGCTGGTCAGGGCTTACTGCATCGACTATGAGTTTAATCCTGGCTACAACGTCACTCACGGAGTAGTTGGTCTTATCTTCTTTGGCAAAGCCCGGCATCGTGAAACTTACACACACGTACTTATCCTTAAAGTGGTCAACCTGTTGCTGCCACATTTCGTGTGTATCGGGCCAGCCATGCAGCATTACGATGGTGTCCTGGCCGGTACCTTCTATGTATACCTGGCATCCATCAACCGAAATTGTCTTTTCCATCTTATAGCGTCCGTATTGCTCTTTCTTATAAAGGTATCACAGCCTACAGCACAATTAGCGTAAAGCAGCTTTGCGTTCTGCCCAGCGCTACCAGCGTAGAACTGGATAGATGACTCACGCTATCCTAGAGAGTCAGGCCGATCTACCCTTTTCTATCGCTTGGTGATAGTGTCAAAAGCCTGAATTGCACGCACAGTGTCCTTGCGCCAGGATCGACCCCAAGAAGGGCGTGCTGTGTGCAGGAACAAAGCATTATTGTTGTGGGACACCCATGTACATGAACGGGCTACAAACAGTTGTAACATACGCGTCTGTTGCTGCAATCCCCATTACTGCAAATGCACAGGCTCCGCAGGCGTCGGATCGTTGGCAGCTAGGTACCCACCTGAGGCACC
>CALINF010000200.1 GCA_938045215.1 uncultured Halieaceae bacterium
GCTGTCGATGTTGGGTGGATTCCTTCCCACGCTGGTGCGAATGACTCATACGCGCACTCAGGTCATTATGAGTTTCGTCTCCGGCCTGATGTTGGGTGTGGCGTTCTATCATCTATTGCCCCACAGCATTGCCCTGCAGCCTCAGTCGAACGCGGCCGATCAATCGGTCTGGTGGTTGATGATTGGTCTGGTGGTCATGCTCCTGCTGCTGCGCATGTTCCATTTTCATCAGCACGACTTTTCCGGCGAGGAGGAGCATAACCACGACCACCATCACGCGCAGACAACCAGTCCGGCTCATAAGCTTAGCTGGGTTGGAATCGCGCTGGGCCTGGGTTTACACACGCTGATTGATGGTGTGGCGTTGGGCGCGGTGATGCAGGGTGAAGTCGGTTTGGGGCAAACCGGAGGACTATTGGGTATTGGTGTGTTTCTGGCTATTGCACTGCATAAGCCACTGGATGCTATGTCTATTTCAACGGTGATGCAGGCCGGGGGTTGGAGCGCCGCAGCTCAGCGTACCACCAACCTTGTGTTTGCGCTTATGTGCCCTTTGGGCGCATTGCTGTTTTATTTTGGTGTTGATTTCATTGGCGAGAGCCGCGATGTTGTCGTCGCCGGGGCGCTGGCATTTTCTGCGGGCGCGTTTATTTGTATTGCATTGAGTGATCTGCTGCCCGAGGTGCACTTTCATAGTCATGATCGCGGTAAACTGAGTGTGGCGTTCCTGCTGGGAATTGCGCTAGCATTTGCGATCGGTGGTATCGAGCCTGCAGGCGTGCACCTCAATGGCGCGCATTAGCGATTCCGTTCGCTCGCTCTAGTTCACTGTAGGAAAATGGAGAACTTTCGCGATGGTCAAACGCATAATTTATCCGCCCGTATGGCTGCTGTTGGGCGTTATCAGTATTTTCATTCTTAATGAATACGCCGCGGGTCCACGCTTCACCAGCTTGGAGGGTCAGTTGTTCGGTGGCGTCCTGCTGGTAATCGGTCTGGCCCTGCTGGTGCTTGCGGGTGGATTGTTCAATCAGGCGAAAACGGATCTGATCCCGTTTAAGAATGTGACTGCTCTGGTCACAACAGGTGTCTATGCGTATAGCCGCAACCCCATGTATCTGGGTATGGCTCTGGTACTGCTCGGTTGCGCGGTTACGGTGGGTGCCAGCACGGCTCTGGCGATTGCGCCAATTTTCATGGTGATTATCGAGCTGCGGTATATCCGCCCTGAGGAGGACATGCTGCGGGGTTTGTTCCCGGAGGAGTTTCCCGCTTATTGTGCCCGCGTGCGCCGCTGGATTTAGTCTTTAGTCTTTAGTCTGGCTAGCGGCCTTTAACGCCTGCGCCTCTTCGAGACCGCCAGCGTTCACTACCTGGCTGTAGCCATTTGCCTGGAGCGCGTCTCTGGCACGCTCGGCCCTACCGCCTGATCCACAGTACAGTACGATAGGCGCGTCACTGTCGAGTTTTAGCGCACGGATTCCGGTCTCTATACCGTCCCAGGGAATCAATGTGGCCCCCTCTACATGGCCCTCTGCAAATTCCGAGGGTGTTCTCACATCAATCCAGACGGCATTATCTGGCAGCTGGCTCCAGGCCAGCGGGGTGCTCAGCAATAGTGCCAGCAGACACGATAGTGAAAGACGCTGCATAGACGGTGGTCTCCTTCCGGGCATCATTTGTCTGCGCCCAGCGCCATTGCGCGGGCTTTACTGGCAGCAGGGTCGCTGTTGTCCACAGACCATCCGCCCATGTGCTGTAGCGCCAGCTCTGCGAGCGCGTCGATGTGTGCGGCAGATGAGTTCAAACAGGGAATATACTCAAAGCGTTTGCCCCCTGCCTGCATAAAGTAATCGTGATTCTCTTCGCCAATTTCTTCGATAGTTTCCAGGCAGTCCGATGAAAATCCCGGGCACACCACCTGTACGGAAGTCACGTCGCTCTCTGGCAGGGCCTTCAGTGTCTCGTCAGTGTAAGGCTTGAGCCACTCCTCACGGCCAAAGCGCGACTGAAAGGTGGTCATATAGTCGCGCTCATCCAAGCCCAGTGCCTCGGCCACTAACCGCGTCGTTGCATAGCACTGACAGTGATAGGGGTCTCCCTCGGTGAGGTAGCGTTTTGGTTCGCCGTGGTAGGAGAAGATCAGGCGATCTGCCCGTTCATGGGTTACCCAGTGCGAGCGGATGGAATCCGCCACCGCCTCAATATAGGCCGGGTGATCGAAATACTGCGCGACAAACCTGAAGTCAGGTAGCCAGCGGCGCTTCTGAAAGTCCTGGGCAATGGCATCGAACGTAGAGCCGGTGGTTGGGCCGCTGTACTGGGGATATAGCGGCAGAACCAGCAGCTTGCGTACACCGCGATCGAGCATGGACTGCACAGTGCTGTCGATAGCCGGTTGTCCGTAGCGCATGGCGAAGTCAACGATGCAGTCCTCACCCAGCTGCTGCGAAAGGCGTTCCTGCAGCAGCCGAGCCTGATCGCGTGTATGAATCAATAGTGGCGAGCCTTCGTCTGTCCAAACGGTTTTGTAGGCGGCGGCTGATCTGGCTGGACGAATATTCAGGATGATGCCATTTAGAATCAGCCACCACAGTACGCGTGGCACTTCCACGACCCGGGGGTCGGAAAGAAACTGCTTCAGATAGGGTCGCAAGGCAGCTTTCTCTGGTGCTTGTGGAGTGCCCAGGTTGGTGATGAGAACGCCCAGCCGTTTGGGCTGACCGTGATCAAATTCGGGTGTGCCGGTAAATTTCATAGTGTCGCCAACAGTTGTGTCATCAATATACGGATGGGGTTGATGTAAGCCAAGTACCCGGAGTGTTGTCTAGTCATGTGTTCTGGGTTGTTTCCGGGAGCAAAACAGTGGCTCCAATGTCACTGGAATACGAAATGGCGTAAAGAAGTGGTTCCCGTAGGTTTACGAAAGCAACTCACCGACAGATTAACTCAGTTCACCGCTAGCCCCGTGCAACTCACCGAAACAGCCTTTTTTCGCAGGATATCTTGCCCTATCTTGAACTCTCAAGACAGGCAATACAAAGAAACGCCTGAACTTGCAGAGGCAATTTAGCCGACAACTTTAAAGGTAAGGAGATACACAATGAAAAATTCTACAATGAGCAAGCTGTTGTCTGCCGCGGTTATCGCAGTTGCCGCTGGTACAGCAATGAACGCAAGCGCAGCAGGATATGACGAGACTTATGTGACAACCACCAGTGAGGGCCTTCGTCAGATTACGGTTTCTTACGACGACCTCGACCTGAAGACTGACCGCGGTCAGGAAACGCTGCACTATCGCATGGTACAAGCCGCAGACGCAGTATGTGGTTCGCGCAACCCACGCGAAGCTGGTGGCGCGCGTCAGGTGTCAGACAACAAGTCATGCTTCAAGCGCGCTCTGAGCGAAGGCAAGTCGCAAACCTCTAACGCTCAAGTTGCTGTCATCAGCAACTGAGTAATCGAAAACCGGTTCTGACTTCTGCTACCCCTGGTGGAAGTCATTAGGGGAGCTGCCCGTCAAGGCAGCTCCCCGATGTTATGTACATCACTCACTGCGGCGCTCTTGCCCTCTGCGTGACACAACGTGCACTGTTCTACCACTTCACCATCATCAATTGCCGCCTGGCTGGTTGAGAAACTACCGCCATTGGACGTCATATGGGCAGTGGCTACTGAGTCGTCGTGGCAGCTGCTGCAGGTTGCGGTAATGGGTGTTATCACCACATCGTCTGCAGGATCCTCCCGGTCGTCGCCGGTATCGATGCTGGTTGCCAGCACGCTGCTGGCAAGCGGCAGCGTGTAGCCAGTGTCTGTATGGCAGGCCAGACAGTTGCTGAGATCGCCGGGATAGTGAACTTCTTCCTCGTCATAAACATAGGTAGTGAAACCCCGGAAACCGACAATCTGCAGGGGGTTTTCGCGCATGCCAGCGGCATGTATGCCATGCACCATCGTTTTAAAGCTGATCGATTCCTCCTGCTTGCCATCGGTAGGCGGATTGGCCGCTACTTCGCGTACACGACGATCACTGTTGCGCGGGTTATGGCAAGTCACGCAGCTGTCGATGTTGTCGGCTCGGTTGTTACCGTGCAGTACCAGTGAGCCGTGGCAGGCCAAGCACTGGTTGATCTCGACCGATTGACGTCGATCCACGGGATTGCCGTCGGCCTCATCAATGGAGAAGAAGGCATGCGCATCGCCTACGGGCACTGAGTCGGGCTCGCCGTCGTCGTCATAGTCCACGCCCGGATGGCCTTCTATCGTCGCAATTCCACTACCAGATGCCGCAACGCCTGGCGCTGCACTGCCGTCGGGCACGGCTATTGGCATGGTCACGCTGTAGCTGCCGTCACCATTGGCGGTCGCGTTCGCCAAAGCACTGGTGGAGACCGAGCTGGCATTCTCGCTACCGTTACCGGTGTTGTTGTAGTCACCCGTATCCCATGACATCTTCACGTTCAAGGACGATTCCGAGTTGGTCCAGACAGGATCGTTGAAAATGTCATAGTCGGTGCCAGTGAGCGGATTGCTCACCTTGAACGTTATCACAGGCGTCTCTCCGGGCATGCTGTTGGTGATTCCCAACACCTGGGCGTCGAATGCCTTGCGTGCTTCTTCAAACGCAATAACGTGGCTGCTTTCTATGCTACCCACAAATCCGGATGCAGAGTGGCAGCTGGCGCAGCGACTATCGTCGGGTTGGCCACCGGCATGTCGATCGAAATTGACGTTCTCGTGACAGCTACCGCACACCGCGCGACTGGAGTACTCCGCCCAGTTATCGCCCTGGTCCGTCAGTACCAGATCGTCACGGCCTGCTCCGGTACTGGTGCCAGCGTGGCAGTTCTCGCACCTGCGTATGTCTTGTGGGTACTTCAGGTTTGAATAGTCATGCTTGGTGTCGCGAAAGCCATAGATCGCATATTCGCCACCGGCTTGCACGCTGGGCAGGTTGGCGCCCATATGAATCTTGTGAATCATGACTTTCATGTCCACGGTATTGGTGCTGTTGGCGTCCGTGGAGCCGGTGTTGTGGCAGGTCACGCAATATTCCACTTCGGTTCTACCACCGCCGTGCATGGCGAGTTTGTCGTGACAGTTGTTACAGTTGGGCGTTGCGGCAATGTCCATGCGGAAGATACCGTCGGTCGCTCCAGTTGTGGGAACCCAGTCATAGAAGGGGTTGGCTGTTGTGGGGCTGTTGGAGAACTGCATGGCCACACGGTGTGTCTGTGCCGCCTCATAGCTCAGGTCGAGTCCCTCAGTCGCTGCCTGATCCAGAATATCCTGAGGCAGGTCGTTGATCGCCGTCGCAAAACGGTACACATAGCTGCCGTCATTATTGTTGGTAAAGTCGCCATTGCTCTCTGCTGTGGCTTGCAGTTTGGACTCAGTACCAGTGCCGACTCCGGGCTCCTCGATTCTGTTGATGTAGGATTGCCAGGTGCCTGTAAGATTACCCAGATCACTGCTCCTGAGTTTGGCAACGATCAGTCTGATATCGGATGCGGTCAAATCGATAATGGCCGTGTTCTGGCTATTGCTCAGCTGAAACTCAACCACAGGGCGACCATCTTCGGGAATCGTCACCTTATTGATAACCACCACCAGATCCTCAGTTTCACCATAGGGTGCCGGGTTGGGGGCCGGTAAGTCAGGCGTAGGAGGTGGTACGGAGCCCCCCGGAGGAGCCGGTCCAGGATCAACACCTGCCGCCCGATCGCCGCCACCGCCGCCACCGCAGGCTACGAGCACACTCATAGCCAATGCCAACAGCCAATGATGTAATTGCAATTTCATGTTCGACTCCCCCGGGCGCTACTGCCAGCGATAGATCACTGATGCGCCCATGTAGTGGATTGTTTCATTCGGGTTGCGCTCACCAAAAGAGAGCACTTTATCAACTGTATCGGGTGCAACGTCCTGCAGCGCCCAATCATCCCAGTCAAAGCGGAAGTACTGGTAGTCGAGCCGCAGGCTCAGGTTATCGCGCAGGTCCCAGGTTCCGGCCGCGGTTACCTGATGCTGTGTGGTCTCGTTATCCGGGTAATCCTCCGGGTTTAAATCACTTGCGCCATTGGTAGAAAATGTTTGCTCGGCGTTGGTAGATACAAAGCTGTAATCCAGCTCTAAGGCAATGTCCTTGCGTAGCTGCCAGGTAGCGTTCACGCCCACCGTAACGCTGGTATCTTCGCTGTCTACCCCCCAGTTCCGGGTTGGATCACTGGCCTGGGGTAGTGGCGGGTAAATGGCGAAAGCATTCTTTTCCTGGCCACCCCGAAATGCTCTGCTGGATTGTTCGTTTTGATACTCATCGACGCCGCCATAGAACGAGATGATGGTGTCCTGTGTGGCCGCGTAGGTCGCCGACAGGTGCAGTTGTCGCCAGCGCGCGTTGGTCAGACCAAGTTCACTCTTGTCAAAATCGTCCTCACGCCAGCTGATATTAGTATTGAGATCCCAGCGGCTGACAGGCGAGTACTGCAGATCGACCTTGGCCTCCCAGCGCTCGCGATTGGAAAGGTAGTACTGGCTGAGTTCGGGATGGTTGATATAGCGCTGATTATCCGGTGTGGCATTGATCAACTCGGTATCCAGCAGCGCGTAGTAGGACTGATCCCAGTTGTAGGTGTCCGCAGACCGATTGGCCAGTGTGACTTCTGCCCTGACGCGCAAGTTGGGTAGTAAGGGGATGCGATAGCCTAGCGTGCCGCGCGACTCTTCGGTTTCCTCTACAGCAGCGTTGCGACGCTCTACCTCTTCAAACTCATAATCGAAAGTAAGCCTGCTGCGAAGTGGTAGCCTCAAGCCTACCTCGAAGCCCAGAATCTGAGACAGATAGTCGTGACTGGTGTTGTATACCGTGAGTGCAGAGCGTGGCTGATCGCTGCCATCGCCGCGAATATAGCGATAGCCATCGCGCGGGTTATCGTAATCCCTCTCGCGTATTTTAACTTTGGCGTCAAGGTTCATGCGCGGGATCGGCTGGAGTCTCAGTTTGGCATTGAAGGTGGACGTCGCTACCTCGCCATCGAGAGAGCTACGCGGCAGCGGCTGCTCCACGCTTAGCAGGGGGTTTGCGGAATACTCAGGAAAGCGTTGGTCCTGGGACGCAATAGCGTAGCTGCCGTCAAACTGCAGTCTGGCTGTAGGCGTTATCAGGAAGTGCCCGCTGAGGCGACCGCTGAGCTGCTCGTTGTCGGCCGCCACCCCGAGCCCTCCGATGCCTTGCGGATAACGTACTCGGGGGCTGAACGAGCTGTAGGGGTTCTGCCATGTGAGCAGATCATCGCCATTGTCGAAGTCTGAATAGCTCAGGCGACCGTCCAGATGCAGCGCATCACCGGCAAATATCAGCCCCAGGTCAAATTCTGTTGTGCTGTAGTCGATAGCCTGTGGCAGCAGCGCTGAATCACCGGAAGCGGCGTCGATATAGATCGCCCCCGCGGTATCCGCGGTGCCATCCTTGTCCTCGTAGCGAAGCTCGGTTTCCAGCGTCCACTGGTCGTTCAGATTGGCAGTAGCGCCAAGCCAGTAGCGCTTTCGCTCCAACTCCCGATCGAACGACCGGAGAGACTCGTTCAGATCACCGAAGTCGCTGGTTGTCAGTCCGCTGGTCCATTGCTCGGGCAGGCGCAGGTTAGTGCTACCACGGAATGGCGTCTTGCCGCTGTCGTTACGCACTTGCAGCTGCGAGTCGAATCCTGCTGATATTTCAAAGCGCTCCGTCAGGCCCCAGACCAATTCGCCTTCGCGCGTATCGAGCCCCAGATCCTGCACACTGGCCTGCCAGTAGCTGTCACCATTACGAAAGCTGTTCCACTGCAGGTTGCCGATAAGCGTGGCACCCTGGTCATTCAAGCCGTTGTACTGGCCGAACATGGTGTTGCTGT
>CALINF010000201.1 GCA_938045215.1 uncultured Halieaceae bacterium
AGATAATCACGAGCAGAACCAGGATAGCCGTCAGTAGCCACCAGCCGGGAGCAGGCGGCCACCAGCCGATAGCTAGCGGTTCGCGCAGAGGATGCAGACTAGCTAAAGGATCCTGTGGGTTCATCGCCGGCTCTCACCGTAGTACTGCTGCAAAGTAGAGAACGCACTCTGGTTTGTTTGTGCCTGGATGAGCGGAATACCCAGACGCTGGAGATCGTGCGCCAGCAATTCATCACGCTCGAGCCGGTGTTGACTGTAGCGCTGCCTGACTGCCCGATCTGCCGTAGAGAGCTCGCTACGACTGTTGCCATCAGTGACCGCGTAGCGACCGGCGCGAGGTAGTTCATGCTCCATTGGGTCACTGCAGGCAACCGCCGTTATCTCGGTGTGTTGCGCCAGCTGAAACAGGTGCTCACGTGCTTGCGGGGACTCTGCGCCAGTAAAATCGCTGATCATGAATACACTGGAACCGGGCCTGGCGATCCGGCGCAGGTTGCTCAAGATATCGGCGAAGCTCATGGCGTTGTGATCAGGCGCAAGAGGCAGAGCGTGGTTGTAGTGATCTGTCTCCGACAGCAGTGCCAGCACATTCTTGCGGCTGCGTCTGGGACGAATTTCGCGATGCTGCTCCTCATTGAACACAAGGCCACCCACTCGCTCGCCGTTGTCGAGTGCGCTCCATCCCAGCAGCGCAGCTAACTGAGCAGCGACTACAGATTTGAAACAGTGACTACTGCCAAAGAACATGCCCGTGCGCTGGTCTACAACGATCAGTACTGGTCGCTCGCGCTCTTCTCTAAACAGTTTGGTATGTGCCTGTCCGGTGCGGGCCGTAACGCGCCAGTCGATGGTGCGAATATCGTCACCGGGTTGGTAGTTGCGCACTTCCTCGAAATCAATTCCGCGAGCGCGAAAGTTGGATTTGTTGGGGCCAGCCAGTACGCTAAGCGCGCGACTCTTGCGTGTGATGCTCAACTGTTTGGCCGGAAATCTCAGGGCCATCAGGTCTGCCAGCGTCGTGTAGGCGCCCTGCGCAGGTTGTGTAATGTCATGCAGATGCATGCTGAAATCGCCTTTATCTAACCGACCGGCACGAGACTCAGTAGTTCGTCAATCACCTGGTCAGGGGTGACACCATTGGCCTCTGCTTCAAAGCTCAGCAACAGCCGATGGCGCAGCACATCGCCGGCTACCGCCTGGACATCATCCGGGCTGACATAGTCCCGACCCCGCAACCAGGCATGGGCTCGGGCGCATCGATCCAGCGCAATTGTGGCGCGGGGGCTTCCACCGAACTCAACCCAACTGGCGATTTTCTCACTGTAGTGCTCTGCGGACCGCGTAGCCATGACCAGTTGCACGATATATTGCTCCACCGCCTCGGCCATATGCATGTTCAGTAGTTCCTCCCTTGCCGCGAAGATCACTTCCTGACGCAGCGGATTGGGTGGCATGGTGGTTTGATGTCCGGCTTCTGCACGCGTTAATCGCAGGATTCGCGTTTCGGCATCTGCATCCGGATAGCCAACGTTCACATGTAGCAGGAACCGATCAAGCTGCGCCTCAGGCAAAGGGTAGGTGCCTTCCTGCTCAATAGGGTTCTGGGTAGCCATTACCAGAAAGAGTCGAGGTAGTTCGTAGGTTTCTCGCCCTACAGAAACCTGGCGCTCGGCCATGGCTTCCAGTAGTGCCGACTGCACCTTGGCCGGTGCCCGGTTCACCTCATCTGCCAGTACCAGGTTGTGAAAGATGGGACCTTGCTGAAAATGGAAGCTCGCCTCCTGTGGCCGGTAGATCTCTGTACCGGTAACATCGCCCGGTAACAGGTCCGGCGTAAACTGGATGCGGTGGAAGCTGCCTTCCAGGCCGTCGGCCAGTGATTTAATGGCGCGAGTTTTAGCTAGTCCCGGAGCACCCTCCACCAGCAGATGTCCGTCTGCCAGCAGCGCGATCAGCAGGCGCTGAACCAAATGCGCCTGACCAATAATTTGCTCACTGAGCCAGGTTTCCAATGCCCTTACATCTGAGCTTGCCACGAGGCCTCCTGTTGTTGTTCCAGTTGTAGTGTCTGTGCACCGCCTGCTGCTATCTGGCGTGCTACGGAAGGCTCGCAGTGTATAGTATGCGTGTCACGGTTCCAATCAGAACCCCTGCGTGTTGCAAGCTCCGCTTATGTGACTTTTGTGGAATGTAAAAGTTCCCGGGAACACCACGGTAGGTCGGACTTTGGGCTAAACTAAGCGCTGGCAACACAGATTGATGGCAAAACGATAATAATGTGGCGTTCAATCGCCCGATGCTAGGAGTTTGACACTCGCTATGGCTTGGGAATCATTCAAGCAGAACCTGTTGGCCGAAGTCGCGCAGCGGATTGAGAAGCGTGGCGATGCGCAGCACCAGGCAGCGCTGCACAACCTGTCGACAGCTTTTTATGGGCATTTCCCTCCTGAGGATATGCGCGGCCGGTCTGCTGAGAACCTCTATGGTTGCCTTTATGGCTGGCTGCGGTTTATGCACCGCTGGCCAGACCGGGCTCCCAAAGTGCGCATTTTCAATCCGCAGATAAAAAAGCATGGCTGGGAATGCAAGTACACGGTGGTCTCGATTCTGTGTCGCGACATGCCGTTTTGCACCGCGTCAGTGCGCGGTGAATTGAACCAGCGTGGGCTGGAAGTCCATACCATCGCCAGCTGTAATGTTGTTACCCGGCGCGATGAGGATGGCAATCTCGATAAAGTGTTCGCAGGCAACCACGTTGATGACACTGCGGTGTCTCGTGAGAGTCTGCTCTACTTCGAAATCAGTCGGCACGCAGAGCCTCAAGAGCTAGATGAGCTGCGAGATACGCTTACGACGATTCTCTCGGATGTAGCGCTGGTGGTCGATGATTTCAAGGCTATGCGGCACGCGCTGAAAATCGCTATAGAACAAGTGCGCGGCAGCGAGTGCGTGTCCCACGATTTTCGCGATGAGGCCATTGCGTTTCTGGATTGGCTGGAACACAACCACATGACATTTCTGGGGTATGAATATCTCGATGTCTCGTACTCGGGTGGCAAACCGCACGTATCGATTGACCAGTCGCATAGCCTTGGTATGTTGCGTAAGCGCCACACCCGTGGTGAGCAGGACTTGCTCGCTGATCTTCACGGTATGACGCCGGATGAGTTGAAACATCGCCAGCTCAGTTTTTCCAAGTCGCGTCAGCGCTCCTCGGTACACCGACTGGCCTATCCGGATTATGTTGAGGTCAAGGTGTTTGACGATGCCGGGCATGTGATTGGTCAGCACCGTTTCATAGGCTTGTATACCGCTGAGGTATATAGCCTCAACCCTGCAGCGATACCCATTCTCAGGCGTAAGGTGCAGCGGGTTGTAGAGCGGTCAGGATTGGATCGTGACGAGCACGATGGTCGTGAGCTTGCGCGAGTACTGGAACTCTATCCGCGTGAAGAGTTGTTTCAGTCCAGCGTGCAGGAGCTATTTGAAACGACGTCAGCCATCAATCGTATTCAGGAGCGACGGCAGACCCGGGTGTTTGTGCGCAAGGACCCGCACGGAAAGTTTTTCAATTGCCTGGTGTATATTCCTCGGGATCGCTACACCACGGCGCAGCGCCAGCGCATACAGGACATACTCAGCGAAGCGTTTGGAGCGGAAGAGTCTGAATTTACTACACAGTTTTCTGAGTCGATATTGGTGCGGGTTCACTTCGTGATGCGAGTAGATCCGACTCGGGCAGTTAGTTATGACGTTAATGAAATCGAGGAGCAGATAGTGCACGCCACACTAGCCTGGGAAGACCGCCTACGTTTACGCCTGATCGAGGAGTTTGGTGAAGAGGGTGGGGAACACTACGCGCGTGAGTTGGGTGTGGGTTTTCCTCCCGGCTATCGGGATGATTTCGATCCGCGCGTCGCCGTGATGGATGTCGGCAAAATCCAGGAATTGATAGACGGAAAAACGCTGACCATGAATCTGTATAGATTGCTGGAGGAGGGCGGCGAGCAACTCAAGCTACGAATTTATCATAAGGATTCGTCGCTACCCCTGTCAGACATTCTGCCAATACTGGAGAACCTGGGGCTGCGTGTCGTGTCGGAGCGACCCTATGGTGTGCGCAGTGAGAGTGGTGTGCGTTACTACATTCAGGAATTCAGCCTGATCTACTCTCTGGCTCACGATATTCACCTGGATGATGTTAAAGACGAGTTCGAAGATGCATTCGCTCGCATCTGGTTTGGCGAGGTTGAGAGCGACATGTTCAACCGGTTGCTGCTCGGTACGCGGCTGAGCTGGCGCGAAATTTCGCTGCTGCGCGCGTACTCACGGTATCTGCGCCAGGTACAGTTTCCCTACAGCGTTCGCTACATTGCCGAAACCATGGCGAATCACCTGCACATTACCACCTGCATTATCGAGCTGTTCCTGACGCGCTTTTCGCCAGTGTTCGATGGTGACGAGGACTGGCGCGGCCAGCGCGAACTGGCGGTTGAGGAGAAGATTCTCGATTCATTGGATCAGGTACAGAATCTTGGTGAAGATCGCATCTTCAGGCAGTTTGTGACCTTGATTAAAGCCACCGTTCGAACCAACTTTTTCCAGGAGTCCGGTGACGGCGGGATCAAGCCCTATATCTCACTCAAGTTGCGTCCTGGTTCTATTCCCGATATTCCACGCCCGGTACCCATGTTCGAGATCTTCGTGTATTCACCTCGTGTTGAGGGCGTACACCTTCGCGGCGGCAAAGTTGCTCGTGGTGGCTTGCGCTGGTCCGACAGGCTGGAAGATTTTCGTACAGAAGTACTGGGCCTGGTGAAAGCCCAGCAAGTCAAGAATGCCGTCATTGTGCCGGTAGGTGCCAAAGGCGGCTTTGTGCCGCGGCACCTGACCCCGGAAATGACACGGGATGAGGTGCAAGCCGAAGGTGTGGCCTGTTACGAGATATTCATCCGCGGGCTGCTCGACATTACTGACAATCGGGTGGGTAAAAAAGTGGTGCGTCCACCGCATGTGGTAGCCAAGGATGAGGAAGACCCTTACCTGGTAGTAGCGGCAGACAAGGGTACAGCGACATTTTCGGATATCGCTAACGGCATCTCACAAGAGTATGGGTTCTGGCTGGGCGACGCATTCGCCTCCGGTGGAAGCATTGGCTACGACCATAAGAAAATGGGTATTACAGCACGCGGAGCCTGGGTTTCTGTGCAGCGTCATTTCCGCGAGATGAACGTTGATGTGCAAAAAACCGACTTCAGCGTGGTTGGCATTGGAGATATGGCGGGGGATGTTTTTGGCAATGGCATGCTACTTTCGGAGCATATCAAGCTGGTGGCAGCTTTTAATCATATGCATATTTTCGTAGACCCCAGTCCGGATAGTGCGACCAGCTTCGCAGAGCGCAAGCGCCTGTTTCAGTTGCCGCGGTCGGGTTGGGGCGACTACAACCATGAGCTAATCTCTGAAGGTGGTGGGATCTTCGAGCGCGCAGCCAAGTCTATTCCTATCTCGCCGCAGATGAAGGAGCGGTTTAGTATCGAAGCCAGCCATCTAAATCCGATGGAGTTGATTTCCTTTCTGCTTAAGGCCGAGGTGGATCTGCTTTGGAACGGAGGTATTGGCACCTACGTTAAATCAACGCTGGAATCGCATACTGACGTTGGCGATAAGGCCAATGATGCGTTGCGTGTTAACGCCGCAGACTTGCGCTGCAAGGTGATTGGCGAGGGTGGCAATCTGGGAATGACCCAGCTGGGCCGTATGGAGTTCTGTCTGCGTGGCGGCCGCTCCAATACTGACTTTATTGACAACGCTGGTGGTGTCGACTGCTCCGACCACGAGGTCAATATCAAAATCCTGCTGAACGAGGTTGTAGCCCGGGGCGATCTGACAGAGAAGCATCGCGCAAGATTGCTTGAGCATATGACAGACAGTGTGTCTGAATTGGTACTCAAGAATAATTATCGACAGGTGCAGGCGATCAGTCTTGCAGAGTT
>CALINF010000202.1 GCA_938045215.1 uncultured Halieaceae bacterium
AGTGAGCATCCAATGCCGTTAGCATGTCGCCATTATTCAGGCAGCGGTTGTCCCTGGCCCGGGCTGCGGATAGCCAGAGCAGGCGCGGCAGCGCGGCAAAGCGGGCGCTGTGGCTTGTCGCAAGATGCCCGGCAACCTCACTGTGAAAGAGCCATTGCGCCAGGGGTTGTTGCAAATTGTAGCCGATGGGCGAGGGCAGGGTGCTGCCCTTTTTACGAAACAGATAGCCTCTGATTTCTACTTCCAGAGCGGGGTCAATTATGCCCAGCTCGGCCAGGATGGCTGTTGCCTCGGGGCGTTGTCCCAGTTGGATCTGCTTATTCATCAGATGGCTTATTTTGCGATCCAGACGGTCGACGCTATTGGGCCCCCACCATTGTTGCCACTGGCTGGGCCCCGTGGTGGTTTCGTCATCGATACCCAGAAAGTATTTAACCGCCAGCTCGAGATGCACATGCCGTTGACGCTCGTGGCAGTAGTACAGGCAGTCGAATTCACCCAGCGTACGCCCGTTGGCTCTCACCGGCAGATTGTGGGCGACTAGATCAACTAGCGGGTCAGTTTCAAGGAAAAACTGCCACAGAGCCTCAAAATATAAGCCCAGGCGGCGTGTAGGCGAACGCTCGAGCCATGTTTTCAATGGCGCCGGTTGCTGGTCCAGTTGGTACAGCCAGTCACGTCTGGCATCTGTAAGATCGAGTGCGCAGTTGTCGATGCCCAGCTCACCCGTATTCAAAGAGCGGGTATGCAACAGTGGCTGAGCGAAACAGGCCCATGCCAGATCCCGTACTTGTTGATTGCTGAAGTTGATAAGAGTACCTGCGCGTGATCTCGAGAGTGTGGTTATAATAGCAACCCTTAATACATCGTGGGTGTTTGAACTATGCCAGCGTCTTTTGCTTGTGTAGGACTGGTCGGCCGATCACAACGGGATGGGCTGGAGCCTGTTCTGGAAGAGTTGATCACCTTGTTGCACCTGCGTGGTCATGAAGTGCTGCTTGAAGAGCGACTCGCAGAACTGGTTCCCAGCTCTGAAGACCCCAGGCTGCCTATCGAAGAGATAGGAGCGCGCGCTGATCTGGTTATCGTGATCGGCGGCGATGGCAGCTTGCTGGGAGCGGCCAGAACGCTGGCGCGCTTTGACCTACCCGTGCTGGGCGTTAACCGCGGTCGACTCGGTTTTCTGACCGATATTACGCCCGACGAACTCTCAGAGCAGGTGAGTGCTGTGCTGGACGGCGATTATGACCAGGAGAGCCGGTTTCTGCTGGATGCCACAGTTGTGCGCGGCGGTAAGGTCATTGGGTCCGCCGATGCACTAAATGATGTGGTGGTGAACTCTGGCACCTCGGCACAAATGATTGAGTTCGAACTCTACGTGAACGATGTGTTTGTATATCGTCAGCGGGCCGATGGATTGATTGTATCCACGCCGACTGGGTCGACCGCTTATTCATTGTCAGGTGGTGGACCCATTATGCACCCGACCCTGGACGCGATTGTGCTGGTGCCGATGTTCCCCCATGCCTTGAGCAGTCGGCCAATCGTTCTGGATGGCAACAGCGAGGTTCGCATCGATATCCTTGAGAGAAATCGCACACATCCGCCAGTGACCTGTGATGGTCAGGTTAATCTGACGGCGCGTCCGGGTGACTCGGTTTCGATTGTAAAGAAACCACATCGCCTGCTATTGCTGCATCCCAAGGGCCACAGTTTTTACGCCAGTTGCCGCGATAAGCTGCGCTGGGGCGACGCGCTGGTCAACTGAATGACGTTTGCTCATACCGCTCTCAGCGTTGGCGTTGAGGAAGATCTTCTGCCGTTGAGCGCAGTGCTCAATCAGCGCGGTGTGGCTCATCGCGTGTTTGAAGAGCGTGGACAACAGGTGCTGAAAGTGACCAGCCCCGAAGCAGTGATGCAGGTGCAGAACTTGTATCAGGCCTGGCGATCGGGTGATGTGAAAATCGAGGTGACAAAGTCGTCGCGTATGCCGGCCCGGTCACCGGCGCAGTGGCTGCGTGTTGCGCCGGTGACGGCAGTGTTGATTCTGCTGTCGGTTGCCGGCTTTTTGCTGATCTACCTGCAGTTGCCACTCACGATGTTGAGTCATTTTACGTTTTCGCCGTTTGTCGTAACTGGCGACTCGATAAGCTTCGGCGAGATGGGCGGACAGTACTGGCGTCTTGTAACCCCTGCGTTTCTTCACTTTGGCTGGTTGCACATCGTGTTTAACAGCCTTTGGTTGTGGGAGTTGGGGGCACGGGTGGAGCGTGTAATGGGTGGTTTGAATATGGTTGGTTTGTTTCTGGTGATCGCTATGGTCTCCAATGCCTGCCAGTATTTGTTTGGTGGTCCCAGCCTGTTTGGCGGTATGTCAGGGGTTGTCTACGGACTCCTTGGCTTTAGCTGGGCAGGCGCGAAAATCCAGCCAGCCTGGCAAATCGCTCCCCCCACAGGAATCATGTTGTTTATGGTGGGTTGGCTGGTTGTGTGTATGCTCGGTGTTGTCGAAGTGCTGGGTTTTGGCGCAATTGCCAACGCGGCGCATGTCGGTGGACTCGTTAGTGGCACTCTGCTGGGTGCAGTGTTCGCGTTTTCCTCCCGCTCGAGTACCTCCTAAAAGGTGTTACACACGCTATAATCGCGTCTTTTTTTCAGGCACAGGTTTATGGACTATCAGCAGGCGATTGACAAAATGTCGCCGGAAATTTATGAGAACCTTAAAAGATCTCTGGAACAGGGACGCTGGCCGGATGGCCGGCCTATGACGCCGGAGCCGCGCGAACATGCACTTGCGGCTGTTATTGCCTGGGGTGAAATTCACCTGCCAGAGCAAGAGCGTGTGGGGTTCATTGATCGAGGCAAGAAGGCCAGTGCATTTGAGGCCAAAACCCGAGAAACCCCTCTAACCTGGAAAGACCGGGACGATCACTAAGGAGCAGTCTGTGGCAACTAATCTGGCAAGCGGCACGGTGCGCAAGATGCGCACAGAATTGGCCGAAACCGTGCAATACTATTTGAAATTTGGTGACAGTGAAGTTCCTGCCAATACGTTGTTGGGGCAGGCGATCGGCCTGGAGTACAACGGTTTGATCAACTGTATCCACTGTAGTCGCAAGACCAATAAGAGTTTTAGCCAGGGCTACTGCTACCCCTGTTTCAAGCGGCTGGCGCAGTGCGATACCTGCATCGTCAAACCCGAACTGTGTCATTACCACCTGGGGACTTGCCGCGAGCCCCAGTGGGGTGAGCAAAATTGTATGATCGACCATATTGTGTACCTGTCCAATACCTCCGGCGTGAAGGTTGGTATCACGCGCGGTAGTCAGGTGCCCACGCGGTGGATGGATCAGGGCGCAACTCAGGCCCTACCCATTTTTCGTGTCAGTAACCGCCTTCAGTCCGGAGAGGTTGAAACGACTTTCGCCAGGCACATTGCCGACAAGACTAATTGGCAGGCCATGCTCAAAGGTAATAACGATGATCGCGACCTGGAGGCAGAGCGCCTGCGCCTCATGGATGAGTGTGCCACTGAGATTGAGCTGCTGCGTGAGCGCAATGGCCTGCAGGCCATAACAGCACTGGAGAGCGAGGCGACAACGCAGATTCGCTATCCGGTTCTGGAGTTTCCCACTAAAGTTAAGTCATTCAATCTGGACAAGACACCTGCGATATCAGGAACGTTGATGGGAATCAAAGGGCAGTACCTGATCTTCGATACCGGCGTGATCAATATGCGCAAATATGGCGGCTACCACGTCGCCCTCAACACATTGTGAGATGAACTATGCGTGATGCCAGCCCCAGCACCATTTTCCTGAAGGACTACCAGGTCCCTGCATTCCTGATCGACAACACAGATCTGGCTTTTGAACTACATGAAACAGAGACTGTTGTAACAGCAACTTTGTCGATGCGGCGCAACCCGGAGAGTATATCGGTTGAATCGCTGCAACTGGATGGCCAGGATCTTGAGCTTTTGCAAATCGCCATCGACGGGGTTGATTTACCCGCCAGCAGCTACAGCCTGAATGATGAAGGTCTGGTTTTACATTCACCACCTGAGACATTTACGCTAATGACCCGCGTTCGCATACACCCTCAGGACAACACGTCGCTCGAGGGGCTGTATAAGTCGCGCACCATGTTTTGTACGCAGTGTGAGGCGGAAGGTTTTCGCAAGATTACCTTTTACCTGGATCGACCCGATGTGATGTCAGTCTTTACTGTAAGCATCGATGCCGATATCGAGCGCTACCCGGTTTTGCTGAGTAACGGCAATCCGGTCAGTCGCAAAGATCAGTCTGGCGGCAGGGCGGTTGCGGTTTGGCACGACCCCTTTCCCAAGCCGGCGTATCTGTTTGCACTGGTAGCCGGTGACCTGTCGCGCATAGAAGATCAGTTCACAACCTGTGGCGGTCGTGTCGTTGATCTGCACATTTACGTAGAAGAGAAAGACATCGCCAAGTGTGGGCATGCGATGCGCGCACTGCAAAAATCCATGCGCTGGGATGAGGAGGTCTATGGGCGCGAGTACGACCTTGATCTGTTCAACATCGTGGCAGTCGATGATTTCAATATGGGGGCGATGGAGAATAAGAGCCTCAATATTTTTAACACCTCCTGTGTATTGTGCAGTCCGCAGACAACAACCGATGCCGGTTTTCAGACCGTCGAAGCCATTGTTGCCCACGAGTACTTTCACAATTGGTCTGGTAACCGGGTGACGTGCCGTGACTGGTTTCAGCTCAGCCTCAAAGAGGGCTTCACCGTGTTTCGCGACGCCGAATTCTCTGCTGACATGGGCTCGCGCACGGTCAAGCGGGTAGAGGACGTCACGGTACTGCGCACGCAACAGTTTGCAGAAGATGGTGGCCCCATGGCGCACCCGATTCGCCCGGATTCGTTCATAGAAATTTCCAATTTTTACACCGTGACGGTCTACGAGAAGGGCGCAGAGGTTGTTCGCATGATCCATACCTTGTTGGGGCCTGAAGCGTTTCGTCGTGGTTCCGACCTGTATTTTGAACGACATGACGGTTGCGCAGTGACCTGCGAGGACTTCGTCAAGGCAATGGAGGACGCGTCCGGTGTCGATCTCACTCAGTTCAGGCGCTGGTATTCACAGGCTGGCACGCCAACGGTCACGGCGCGGGGTTCTTATGATGAATCTGCGCGTACTTTCACGCTGACGGTCTCACAGGAGTGTCCGGCTACGCCGGGGCAACCCAACAAACAACCGTTCGTGATACCAGTAGCGATGGGACTGCTCGGCGATGCTGGCAACCTGCGGTTGAACATTGCCGATGAAGTGCCCGACCCTGAAGTAGCGGACAACACGCAGTGCGTTTTAATGCTTAACGAGCAGGAGCAGCAGTTTATATTTACCGATGTGCCAGAGCGCCCTGTGCCGTCGCTGTTGCGTGGTTTCTCAGCTCCGGTGCGCCTCGACTATCCCTACGCACGCAATGACCTGTATGCATTGATGAGTCGCGACGCTGACGGCTTTGTTCGCTGGGACGCTGGTCAGCAACTGATGGTCGCGGTATTAGGCGATCTGCAGGCCGATTCTGCCGCGCACGTTGATCCGCTGTTGCTACAGGCCTGTGCCGACTTGTTGAAAGACACATCGCTGGACGCAGCGATGGTCGCCGATATGCTCCGGTTACCCTCAGAAAACTATCTGGCGGAGCTGGCTGCACATCAAGGCGGCGCGGATGTTGATGCGATCCACCAGGCTCGGCAAACCGTGCGCAATGCTATTGGCTCGGCGCACGCACCGCTGCTATTGCAGCGTTACCATGAGTTGGCAACCAACCACGCTTACGCCCCCGATGCCCAGCAGATTGCGGCGCGCAGTCTGCGCAACGTGTGTCTGGACTATCTGGCGGCCGCAGGCAGTGAAGGTGTCACGCTGGCGGTTGCACAGTTTGATGATGCTGACAACATGACAGATCGTCTCGCCGCTTTACGGGTGATTTCGTGGGAGGGCGATGACACCCAGCGAGCGTCGACTCTGCAAACCTTCTATGACGACTGGCGCAGTGAAGCGCTGGTGGTCAATCAGTGGTTCCAGGTGCAGGCTTGTATTCCAGACGCGCAAGGTCTGGAGCGCGTGCAATCGCTGATGAGCCATGACGATTTCGATTTGCGTAACCCCAACAAGGTGCGCGCATTGGTTGGCGGCTTTGCCTCAAACAATCCAGTGAATTTCCACCGCAATGATGGTGCAGGTTATGAGTTTTTGGCGGATATCGTGGTTGAGCTGGATGCGCGCAATCCGCAGATTGCCTCCCGTTTGCTGGCGCCGTTGACGAAGTGGCGCAACTACCCTAATCGGGCCGAGCTTATGTGCAAGGCGCTGGAGCGCATTGCGGCACAAACAGAGCTGTCGCCCGATGTCTTTGAGGTGGTGAACAAAGCGCTAAAAAACTAGGCTCGACTCTTCAGCTTGCTTAGTTCGCGGGATAGAGGTCCAGCGTGTCGCTGGCGCTGCTGTGGTGATTTGCGTGGTGCTTGCGCAGGCGATTAACTACATCGGTCAGCGTTTGGCCGGACCACTGACTGCCTGATTCACCGTAGAGTGCGGCATCCAGCGCTCTTAGCTCTCGATCGAACTCGTCGTCCGCAAGTTGGTTTCTGGCCTCTTCAAGAGTGGTGATAGATTGGCCTTCCAGAAACGTGCGTGCCCAGGCAATGAGCGCGGGGCGCACATGGGCGGCACTATTTGTGTTGCAGGCGGCGATCAGTTTCTTGTAGGCCAGCTTTTCATCGACGCTGTGCCCGGGCTGCAGTTGCTCCGTTTGTTTTGTGTTGCGTCGCGACAGTAGCAGGTATGCCAACGTTAACAGCCAGCCGACCACGCTGATCGCTGCAATTGTTTGCCACAAGGTATTGTCCTGCCGCACGATCGCGATGTTGTCTGCCGTAGTCGCAGAGTTGATCGCTGTCGGCGCCTCGATTGGGCTATCAAAACTTGTTGCACCAGGCGTCGCGCTCACGTTGATGGTGCGTGCCGGCAATGTGGCGACACGCATCTGCTTGGCCTGGGTGTCCCACCAGGGAATGCGCAACTCAGGCAACTCCCAGCTGCCAGCACCGGTGGGCACCAGGGCGGCGCTGTCGGAGCGAGTCCCGGACAGGCCGGTAGCAACCTCGACGTCCCCGACGACGGGTTGGTCGGGGTAGTATTTCAGGCCTTGCGTCGCTGGAAACAGTACTGGCGGCAACTGAGCACCCTGTAGCCCTTCGCCCGTGATAACGATGGTACGGGTGGCTGATTCACCGGCTGCCAGTTGCTCTGGTGGTGTTGACCAGACTTCTTCGACTGTCAGATTACGAGCAGGTAACCAGTTATCTCCGGTGAATGCGGCAG
>CALINF010000203.1 GCA_938045215.1 uncultured Halieaceae bacterium
TTGGCCTGTCCCACCCTGTGGACTATAAGTTGCCAGAAGGCGTTACCGCTGAGAGCCCGAGCCAGACAGAAATCGTGGTGATGGGTATCGATAAGCAAGCTGTTGGCCAGGCGGCCGCCGAGATTCGCAGTTTCCGTCCGCCAGAGCCTTACAAGGGTAAAGGTATTCGTTACGCCGATGAGTATGTTCGTCGGAAAGAAGCCAAGAAAAAGTAGGTAAGCTGAGATGAGTGCAAAAAATGATTCAAGGTTGCGTCGCGCACGTCGCGCTCGCGCCCGTATGCGTACGCAGGGCGTTAATCGACTCAGCGTACACCGTACTCCACGTCACATTTACGCCCAGGTGATTGCGCCTGCCGGTGATCGCGTATTGGCCAGTGCGTCAACTCTCGATACAAGCCTGCGTAGTGGTAAAACGGGCAACATCGATGCGGCGGCCGAAGTTGGCAAGCTGGTTGCCCAGCGCGCTAAAGAAGCGGGTATCGAGAAGGTGGCGTTTGATCGCGCCGGGTACAAGTATCACGGTCGTGTGAAGGCTTTGGCTGACGCGGCTCGTGAAGGTGGACTGGAATTCTAGGGTAGAGATATGGCTTTTAACGATCAGAAAAAGCAGCAACAAGATGGAGACCTCCAGGAAAAGCTGGTGCAGGTCAACCGTGTTGCCAAGGTGGTCAAGGGTGGCCGTATCTTCGGTTTTACAGCTCTGACTGTAGTCGGCGATGGTAAAGGCAAAGTGGGCTTCGGTCGTGGTAAAGCGCGTGAAGTGCCAGTTGCTATTCAGAAGGCAATGGAAGCTGCACGTCGTAACATGATCCAGGTGGACCTGAACAACGGCACCATCCAGTACCCGGTCAAGGCGAGCCACGGTGCGTCCAAGGTGTACATGCAGCCTGCATCTGAAGGTACCGGTGTTATTGCCGGTGGTGCGATGCGAGCGGTTCTGGAAATAGCGGGCGTACATAACGTACTGGCCAAGTGCTACGGTTCCACGAATCCGGTAAATGTTGTTCGAGCGACTTTCAATGGTCTGCGTGATATGTCTGCCCCAGATGCTGTGGCAGCCAAGCGTGGCAAGACAGTCGAAGAAATATTGAATTAATGAGTGAGTTGGCTAGTCATGGCTAAAGCAACGATTAAAGTAACGCAGATCAAGAGCACCAGCGGTCGCCTTAAGAACCATAGGGCATCTGTGGCTGGTTTGGGCCTGCGTCGAATAGGTCACACCGTAGAGGTTGAGGACACTCCCTCTGTACGCGGCATGATCAACAAGGCGAACTACCTGCTAAGGGTTGAGGATTAAACCATGTCAGAAATGCGACTGAACAGCCTGAGTCCGGCACCGGGTTCCCGTAAGGGTGCCAAGCGTGTTGGTCGTGGCATTGGTAGTGGTCTGGGAAAGACTGCTGGCCGTGGACACAAGGGTCAGAAAGCCCGTTCCGGTGGTAGCGTAAGACCCGGTTTCGAAGGTGGTCAGATGCCACTGCAGAAGCGTCTGCCCAAGTACGGTTTTACTTCGCGCATTGCCCGCACTACTGCTCAGGTTCGCCTGAGTGAACTGAATGCGGTTGAAGGCGACGTGGTAGATCTGAATGCTCTGAAAGCTGCCGACCTGGTGAAGCAAGATGTACTGCGTGCACGCGTTTTCCTGTCTGGCGAACTGAGCAAGTCTGTTACTGTCAAAGGTTTAGCGGTTACCAAAGGTGCCCGCGAAGCTATTGAACAGGCAGGCGGAAAAGTAGAGGAATAAATGGCAACAGGTCAGCTGCCCTCGGTCAACAAGGCTGGACTAGGCGAGCTCTTTGCTCGCCTTCGTTTTGTTGTACTGGCAATTATTGTATATCGCATCGGGACTCACATCCCTGTGCCGGGAATCGACCCCAATCAATTGGCGGCGCTGTTTAACCAGAACCAGGGCACCATTCTGGGTTTGGCCAATATGTTTTCCGGTGGCGCTCTGGAGCGAATGAGTATTCTGGCTCTGGGGATCATGCCCTACATCTCTGCATCGATCATCATGCAGTTGATGTCGGCGGTGACGCCGCAGCTGGAGCAGTTGAAGAAAGAAGGTGAGTCTGGTCGTCGCAAGATCAGCCAGTACACGCGGTACCTGACGGTACTGTTGGCTATTGTACAAGCCACTGGCATGACCGTTGGTATGGCGAATCAGGGCATGTCATACGACACATCGGTGTTGTTCTATGTGATTGCCATTACTTCACTGGTCACCGGCGCGGTATTTATGATGTGGCTGGGTGAGCAGATTACGGAAAAGGGCGTGGGCAACGGTATATCGCTGTTGATCTTCGCCGGCATCGTGGCGGGCTTGCCCGCAGCGATAGGGCAGTCGCTGGAACAGGCGCGCCAGGGAGAGATTAATATCCTTGTGCTGCTGTTGATCCTGACGTTGGCGATTGCAGTGATCTACCTGATCGTGTTCATTGAACGTGGTCAGCGTCGCATCACTGTGAACTATGCCAAGCGCCAGCAGGGCCGCAAGATGTACCAGGCGCAGAGCTCGCATCTGCCCCTGAAGGTGAATATGGCAGGCGTAATCCCGGCCATTTTCGCGAGCAGCATACTGCTGTTCCCTGCTTCACTGGCGCAGTGGTTCGGTTCGTCCGGATCCGCGGATTGGTTGCAGGACATGGCTGTGGCGATTGGTCCCGGTCAGCCGTTGAACATTATGTTGTTTACGGTGTTTATTGTATTTTTCTGCTTCTTTTACACGGCGTTGATGTTTAACCCGGTGGAAGTTGCTGACAACCTGAAGAAGTCCGGTGCCTTTGTACCGGGTATTCGTCCAGGCCAGCAGACTGCGAACTACATTGATGGTGTGCTGACACGACTGACAGTATTTGGCGCGGCCTATATCGCTCTGGTTTGCCTGATGCCTCAGTTCCTGGTCGTGATGTGGAACGTGCCCTTTTATCTGGGCGGCACGTCACTGCTGATCGTAGTGGTTGTGGTAATGGATTTTATGGCCCAGGTGCAGAGTCACTTGATGTCACACCAGTACGATTCGGTGATGAAGAAGGCCAATCTGAAGAATTATGGTGGTGCCGGGCGCGCGCGCTAGGCGGCTGGTATAACGGAGAGTAGTAAGTCATGAAAGTACGTGCTTCAGTTAAGAAGATTTGCAGGAACTGCAAGGTAGTCCGTCGCAATGGTGTTGTGCGAGTGATCTGTAATACAGATCCACGTCACAAGCAGCGCCAGGGCTGAGGTTGATTTTTAGTCACGATATCGGTAGAATGCTGCGCCTTTCGCACCCGGACCGGAAAACTGAGTTAAATCAGGGGTTTGGGGTGTGTGTGTTTAGCGCTCTGCGGTAACTAGGATTTTTGGAGAAAGTTGGATGGCTCGTATTGCCGGCGTCAATATACCCGATAACAAGCATGCTGTTATCTCATTGACCTATATTTACGGTGTGGGTCGTACCCAGGCCAAGTCTCTTTGCGCTGCTACCGGCGTTGCTGAGAGTGCCAAAGTGGGCGAACTGACAGAGCAGGAAATGGATGCTCTGCGCACCAAAGTTAGCGAGATGACTGTGGAAGGCGACCTGCGTCGTGAAGTTTCCATGAACATCAAGCGTCTGATGGACCTGGGCTGCAACCGCGGTCTGCGTCATCGTCGCGGGCTGCCCCTGCGTGGTCAGCGCACCAAGACAAACGCTCGTACTCGCAAGGGACCGCGTAAGCCGATTCGCCGCTAGGATTAAACACTACAGCGAATCCTTTTAGTGTAGCTGCACAACTGGTGCAGTGTTGATATTAAATCAGGAACGTAACTATGGCTAAGCCAGGTGCCAAAGGCACTCGTAAGAAAATCACCAAGACTGTTGTTGATGGCATCGCGCACGTACATGCGTCGTTCAACAACACTATCATCACCATTACTGATCGTCAGGGAAACACCCTGAGCTGGGCAACCGCCGGTGGGTCAGGTTTTCGTGGTTCACGTAAAAGCACACCGTTCGCAGCCCAGGTTGCGGCAGAACGTGCTGGTGAAGCTGCAAAAGAATACGGATTGCAGAATCTCGATGTTCAGATCAAGGGACCCGGACCCGGCCGTGAATCTGCTGTGCGCGCGCTGAACGCTTGTGGCTACCAGATCAGCAACATCACAGACGTAACGCCGATTCCCCATAACGGTTGTCGTCCGCCCAAGAAACGTCGCGTATAACGCACAGCGCTTACAGGAAGAATTAACATGGCTCGATATATAGGACCCAAGTGTAAGCTTTCCCGTCGTGAAGGAACCGACCTGTTCCTCAAGAGCGGCGTGCGATCACTGGAAAGTAAGTGTAAAGCAGAAGCAATTCCTGGCCAGCATGGCGCCCGTCGCGGCCGTCTGTCTGACTACGGTGTGCAGCTGCGTGAGAAGCAGAAAGTTCGTCGTATCTACGGCGTGCTGGAGAAGCAGTTCCGTAACTACTACAAGGAAGCTGCACGTCTGAAAGGCGCTACTGGTGAGAACCTGCTCCAGCTGCTCGAAAGCCGTCTGGATAATGTGGTTTACCGGATCGGTTTTGGATCGACCCGCGCGGAATCGCGTCAGATGGTATCTCACAAGGCGATTTTGGTGAATGGTGTTGTGGTAAACATACCGTCGTACCAGGTTAAGGCAGGTGATGTAGTTTCCCTGCGAGAGAAGGCCAAAAAGCAACTGCGCGTGCAGTCTGCGATGGCCTTGGCTTCCCAGCGTGGCGAGCCTGAGTGGATCGATGTGAATTCAGAGAAGCTGGAAGGTACCTTCAAGTCAGTACCCGACCGCCAGGAACTGTCTTCCGAGATCAACGAAAACCTGATTGTGGAACTCTACTCCAAGTAATAGACCATCAGGATTAACCTAACGTTACAGGTGCCAAAATGCAGAGTGCAGTAAACGAATTTTTGACCCCGCGTGTAATCAATGTCGATGAAAAGACAAGCACACGCGCCCAGGTAACCCTGGAACCTCTGGAGCGTGGCTTTGGTCACACTCTCGGAAACGCCTTGCGTCGTATCTTGCTGTCATCTATGCCCGGTTGTGCAATTACCGAGGTAGAGATCGACGGTGTATTGCATGAGTACAGTGCAATCGAAGGTGTGCAGGAAGATGTGATTGAAATCCTGCTCAACCTGAAGGGCGTTGCCCTCGTGATGAACGGCAAAGACGAAGCAGAGCTGACTCTGGTCAAGAAAGGCAAGGGTGCAGTTACTGCAGGCGACATTCAGGTCGATCACGATATCGAGATTCGCAATCCGGATCATGTGATTTGCACCTTGAATGGCGACTCAGAGATCAGCATGAAGCTGACTATTGAGCGCGGTCGTGGCTACTCCGCTGCTGACTCTCGCGAGAATCCGGAAGAGGAAACACGTTCTATCGGTCGTCTGCAATTGGACGCCACCTTCTCTCCCGTGCACCGTGTGTCTTACGTGGTAGAAGCGGCACGTGTTGAGCAGCGTACTGATCTGGACAAGCTGGTTCTGGATCTGGAAACCAACGGCACAATCGACCCCGAAGAGGCGATTCGTCGTGCAGCGACTATCCTGCAGCAGCAGCTGGCAGTGTTTGTTGATCTGGAGAGCGAGTCTGAGTCCGAGTCGATCGAGGAAGAGGATGAAGTCGATCCCATCCTGCTGCGTCCAGTTGATGATCTTGAGCTAACGGTTCGTTCTGCGAACTGCCTCAAGGCAGAGAATATTTACTACATCGGTGACCTGGTGCAGCGCACAGAAGTTGAGTTGCTCAAGACCCCTAACCTGGGTAAGAAGTCACTGACTGAAATCAAGGATGTTCTTGCGTCTCGTGGTTTGTCCCTGGGCATGCGCCTGGATAACTGGCCACCAACGAGCCTGAAGAACGACGATCGAGTGCTGAGCGTTTAAGCAACCGATTCCCAGTTTACAGTGCTGAGATAGCACAGAAAAAATAGGATAGAGAAGATGCGTCATCGCCATAGTGGACGTCAGTTAAACAGAAACAGCTCGCACCGTAAGGCCATGTTTCGCAACATGACCGTGTCGCTGGTCGAGCACGAGTTGATCAAAACTACCCTGGCCAAGGCCAAGGAGCTGCGCGGACATGCGGAGCCCCTGATTACTCTGGCCAAGAACGACAGGGTGGCAAACCGCCGTCTGGCGTTTGACCGTACGCGCAGCAAGGAAACAGTTGGCAAATTGTTCAACGAACTGGGCCCTCGCTATCAGGAGCGCCCCGGTGGCTACATTCGCATCATGAAATGTGGTTTCCGTGCTGGCGACAAGGCACCGATGGCATTCGTTGAGTTGGTAGATCGCCCAGTACACGACAGCTTTGAGGGTGACGAAGACTAACTGCTGAGTTCTACACTTCCTTTATTAAAGCCGGGCTCTGCCCGGCTTTTTTGTGCGCGCGATAAACGCGGCTGAGCGCAGCCTGTGGCTTGCGCAGATAGCGCCGACTGCTACTCTCTACAAACAATTAACAAACCGGGGAATGAGGATGCAGCGTGAAACCGTGGCTGAC